>NZ_MEFH01000158.1:0-6671 GCF_001725095.1 Sphingopyxis sp. SCN 67-31
ACGAGCGCCAGCCCGCTCGACAAGCTGATCGAGGCGGGACATTTCCGCGAAGACCTGTTCTACGCGCTGTCGACCGCGCAATTCACCCTGCCCTCGCTTTCCGAACGGCGCGGCGATGTCGGGCCGCTCGCCCGCCATCTGCTCACGCGCATCGGCGGCCTGCCCGGCATGGGCCCGATCGGCATCACCGACGATGCGCTACGCCTGCTCGCCGCCTATGCCTGGCCGGGCAATGTCCGTCAGTTGCAGGACGTGCTCTTCCGTGCGGCGGTCGAAAGCAAGACCGACGTGCTGACGAGTGCCGACTTCAAGGCGATCGAATCCGCCCTGGGCGGCAGCGTGAGCGGAGACGCCAATGTCGCGATCAACGGCGAGGCGATCGGCATCACCCTCTACCTCCCCGACGGCAATCTTCGTCCGCTCGAGGATATCGAAGCCGATGTCATCCGCCTCGCCATCGGCCATTACCGCGGCCGCATGAGCGAAGTCGCCCGCCGGCTCGGGATCGGGCGCTCGACGCTGTATCGCAAGCTCAGCGATCTGGGGATCGACACCGCGGCCTAAGCCGCGCCGATCGCCTGCTCGATCTGCGCCGTGTCGGCGTTGGTCAGCGTCTTGGCGAGTTCGCCGACCAGCCGCTTTTCCAGTTCGCGATGATAATGCCCGCGCATCACGCCGAGCGTGTGCGGATCGGCAATCACGAGCAGCTTTTCGATTTCGTTGTCGAGGATGCGCTTGTTAAGAAGCGCCGCGACGCCCGCGGCGTGTCCCCGCTCGTCAAGGTCGCGCGGTTCGGGCTTCGCGCCGCCGCGGTTTCCGGCGTCGACCTCCGGGCTGGCCGCATCGACAAGGTTGATAAGGTCGGCATCGCCATCGTTGCGAAACAGAACGAAGCGGTTGCCGTCGGCAACGGCGACATGGGCGCCATGGGGAAGTTGCATGAAAGTCTCCTTCGGAGCCCGCAATCGGAGCGGGCCTTCAAGAAGGGGACGCATGACAGTGCTGCAGGGTTTCCTCTCCCGCGACCGATGGAGGAACTCAGGCGGTCAGCGCCGCATCCCGCAGCCCGCGCCACACCCGCAGCGCCTGCCGGTTTTCGGCCACATCATGCACCCGCAGCAACTGTACGCCCTGCGTCGCAGCCTGATAATGAAGCGCGACCGTGCCGCCAAGGCGCTGGTCTGCAGGGGCTTCGTTGTCCAGTGCACCGATCAGGCGCTTGCGGCTCGCCCCGAAAAGCAGCGGGCAGCCGAGGGTGTGGAAGAGCGCAAGGCCATTGATCAGCGCCAAATTGTCGGCGACCCCCTTGCCGAAGCCGATGCCCGGATCGACGATGATCTTTGCGGGGTCGATGCCCGCCGCGATGCAGTCCGCGACACGCTCGGCGAGCATGTCGTAAACATCGAACAGGACATGCGCGTAGGTGCCGCCTTCGTGCGGATCGCTCTTTGCCGACGGCGCGTGCATCAGCACGACGGCGCAGCCTGCGCGCGCCACGACCTCCGTCGCGCGGTCGTCGTAGCGCAGCGCCGAAATATCGTTGACGATCGTCGCCCCGGCGGCGAGCGCCGCCTCCATGACCGCCGCCTTGCGCGTGTCGATCGACACCGCGGTTCCGCCGCGCGCGAGCGCCGCGACGACATTTTCCACGCGCTTGACCTCGTCGCCTTCCCAGACCAGCGGCGCGCCGGGCCGGGTCGATTCCCCCCCGACATCGACGATCGCCGCCCCTGCCGAGGCCATGGCGAAACCGGCCTCGATCGCCGCCGCCTCATCGACTGTCTTGCCGCCGTCGGAAAAGCTGTCGGGCGTGACGTTGAGGATGCCCATGATCTGCGGCTCGCCGAGCCTTACCGTGCGCGCGCCCAGCGTGAGCGCGCCGCGCGGTCGTTGGGTCGCGGCCCGCTGCGCGCGCGCTGCCTCGGCGAGCCGGCTGGGCATCGCGGCAATCCAGTCGTCGAGGTCGGCCACCGGCACCACCACCGAGCGGATCATGTCATTATCGCGCAGGCTGACATGCCAGGCCGCGAACCAGATCATCGCGTCGGCGAGGCGCAGGCAATGCTCGTCAAGTTCGTGCGGCCGATCGACGAAGCAGGTCGGGCGGAGGTAGACGCGCGCATCCTCCCATGTCGTGCCGAAGTCCGGCTTGGTGAGTGGAACGAACATGCAATCCCTTTCCCGTCGCCCCCGCGGAGGCGGGGCCGTAGTCGGCTTGTCGCGGCGCGGCAAGGCGATCTGGCCAACGGCCCCCCGCCTTCGCGGGGACGAATAGGCTTATGCCTCGTTCGCGAGCAACCAGTCCTGCCGCACCGTGTCGATCACGCGCAATTCCTTGCCCGTATCGACGTGCCAGAATGTCCAGCCGTTGCAGCTCGGCGCGCCCTGCACGCCCGCGCCGACCTTGTGGATCGACCCCGCGGGTTGCCCCTCGCATTCCAGACTGCCGTCGACACGCACCACCGCCTTCCAGCGGCGCTTCGTATCGGTGAGCGTCGTTCCCGGTGCAATCATGCCGCATTCGACCAGCGTGCCGAAGGCGACGCGCGTTGCGGCCTTGGGCGCCATCATCGTCCGCACCGTGCTTTCGTCGAGCGGCAGCGCCATTTCGATGCGCTCCTTTGCCGCTTCGATATAGCCGTCCTCGCGTTCGATGCCGATGAAGCGGCGGCCGAGGCGCTTCGCGACCGCGCCCGTGGTTCCGGTGCCGAAAAACGGGTCGAGGATCACGTCGCCGGGGTTCGAGCAGGCGAGCAGGATGCGATACAACAGCGCCTCGGGCTTCTGCGTCGGGTGCACTTTCGTGCCGCCCTTCTTGAGCCGTTCCTGACCGCCGCAGATCGGGATCAGCCAGTCGGAGCGCATCTGAAGTTCGTCGTTGAGCGTCTTCATCGCGCGATAATTGAAGGTGTAGCGCGACTTTTCGCCCATCGAGGCCCAGATCAGCGTCTCGTGCGCATTGGTAAAGCGCGTGCCCTTGAAATTGGGCATCGGGTTCGCCTTGCGCCACACGATATCGTTCAGGATCCAATAGCCATTGTCCTGAAGCGCGGTGCCGACGCGGAAGATGTTGTGATAGCTGCCGATCACCCAGATGCTGCCATTGGGTTTCAGGATGCGCTTCGCTTCCTTGAGCCACGCATGGGTGAAACGATCATAGGCCCCGAGACTGTCGAACTTGTCCCAATCATCATCGACGGCGTCGACCTGGCTGCCGTCGGGACGGTGTAGATCCCCGCCGAGCTGGAGGTTATAGGGCGGGTCGGCGAAAATCATGTCGACCGATGCCGCCGGCAGGCTGCGCATCATGGCGATGCAGTCGCCTTGCAGGATGCTGTCCAGCGGCAGATCGAGCGGGGCCGCTTTCGGCGTCCGCTGTTTTGCGGCCGGCGCCTTGACCCGTTCCATAACACCCATGTTTCGCCCCTGTCCTTGTCCGAAAGAAGCCCCTGATGAGTCCGGCGGAGTCCGCCGTCAAGCGCAGGATTCTAGGGATTCCGCCTCTCGAAATGGTTAACGCGCCGAGAACGAAAGGAGTCTGCCACGACATATGGAGTCTCGCGCGACTCGGGGACTCAACCACTGGTGGTGTGGCCGTCAGGACTCAGCGGCAGATTTTTTTCGATTTGGCGCCCAACCAAGCGCCATTCGTGTTCAAATTCCCGGATCGACCCCGGTGAGGTCGACCGAACGCTCCCACAATTCGCGCCCCAGCTTCGGGTCGCGCGCCGCCTTGGTCGCGCGCGCGGGTCCCGACGCGCCGCTGATCTCGCCCAGCCCCTGCGGTCCC
The DNA here is from genome assembly GCF_001725095.1 of Sphingopyxis sp. SCN 67-31. NCBI lineage: Bacteria > Pseudomonadati > Pseudomonadota > Alphaproteobacteria > Sphingomonadales > Sphingopyxidaceae > Sphingopyxis > Sphingopyxis sp. SCN 67-31. The sequence goes on from NZ_MEFH01000158.1 coordinate 3,791, forward strand.
AGATAGTCGCCGCCCTGCACATGGGCGCCGGTTGCCGCCTGCAAGGTCGGCCAGGCGCCCTGCGCCGCGCTGTTGAAGAAGGGCGTGGCCAGCGGCGTCATCGACCGCAGCGGCCATGGCAGGTGGCGCGTCAGCTCGGTGAGCGCGACGCCCGGATGCGCACCGATCGCCTGCGTCGCCCGCCCCGCCGCGCCCAGCCGGCGATCAAGCTCGAACATATAGGACAGATTGGCGAGCTTGCTCGCCTGATAGCGCGACCAGCCATGATAGCCGCGCCGGGCATCGAGATCGCTGAAGTCGATCGTTCCGCTCTTGTGCGCCAGGCTGGCGGTAACGACGATCCGGTCGTCGACATGACCATGTATCAAGCCGGTAAAGGCAAAGGTGCCGAGGTGATTGACCCCGAACTGCAATTCGAAGCCCTGCGCGGTCAGCGACCGCGGCGGGATCATGACGCCCGCATTGTTGACGAGGACGTCGATGCGCGGCCCGGCGCGTACCACGGCCGCCGCCTCGCGAACCTGATCGAGATCGGCGAGATCGAGCCGCACGAAGGACAGGTCGGCGCCGGGAACATCGTCCGCGATGCGCGCCATTGCCGCCTCGGCGCGCGCTGCGTCGCGGCAGGCAAGCACCACCGCCGCTCCGCGCGCCGCCAGGATGCGCGCGACTTCGAAACCGATGCCGGCATTGGCGCCGGTGACGAGGAAGCGGCGACCGGTCTGCGCGGATACATGCTCTGCCGTAAATCCGCTCATCGCCCTCTCCCGTCCGTCAGATCAGCGTCAGCTGTGCGACCGGCGCAAAGCTCGCGCGGTGGAGCGGCGTCGGCCCCAATTGCCGCAGCGCCGCCAGATGCTGCGCGGTGCCATAGCCCATATTCGTCTCCCAGCCAAAACCGGGAAAGCGGCGCGCCGCGTCGGCCATAAAGCGGTCGCGATGCTCCTTGGCGATGATGCTCGCCGCCGAAATACAAGGGTGCAGCGCATCGCCGTCGACGATCGCCTGCGCGCGCCAGCGCCATCTGGGCAGGCGATTGCCGTCGACCAGCACCTCGCCGGGCTCGACCCCCAGTGCCTCGACCGCGCGCGTCATCGCAAGGAAAGTCGCCTGCAAAATGTTGATGCTGTCGATCTCGGTCACGCTCGCTTCGCCGACGCCCCAGCGGCAACGCGCCTTGATTTCGATCTCCAGCGCGGCACGGCGCTTCGCGCTCAATTTCTTGCTGTCGTCGAGACCGTCGATCCCGTCGTCGCACAGGATCACCGCGGCCGCGACCACCGGACCCGCGAGCGGTCCGCGCCCCGCCTCGTCGACGCCGACGACGATCATATCCGCCACGGCGGATAACGCCGGTATTCACCCGCCTGATAGAGGCACAGACGATTGCCCGCGGGATCGGTCAACCGCGCCTCGCGCCAGCCCCATTCCTCGTCGCGCGGCATCTGGTCGAAGCGCACCCCGCGCCGCGCGAGATAGGCGACCCAGGCGTCGAGCGCGCCGCTTTCCAGATAGGTGGTCGTTCCGCCCGCGTCGCCGTCGCCGACATGAATCGAGAGGGTGACGCCGTTCGCCGCCTCGAAGCGGGCATAGCCATTTGCGCTGCTATCGACGATCTGGGTCAACCCCATCTGTTTGTAGAAGGCCACCGACGCCGCATAATCGGTCGCCGGCAGGGTGATCTGGTTGAGTGCGGGGCCGGTAAACAGCCCGTCGTTCCGCACCCCCTGCTGCCCCATCGGGCCATGCCCCTCGCCCAATCCGGGCGCATCCATCAGCGCCAACCGCACGAAGTCGCGTGCGCGCGCCACCGCGGGCTCGAGCGGCATACCCTGCGCCAGCCCGGTCGCGATCGCGCTGGCAAGCGTGCAGCCGGTACCGTGGGTGTTCATCGTCGCTATACGCGGGGCTTCCCAGCGCGCCACTTCGCCCGCATCGGCTTCGATCAGCCGGTCGACCACGGTGTCGCCTTCGCCATGCCCGCCCTTGGCGAGCAGCGCGCAGCCATGCGCCAGCACCGCCGCCTCGCCGCCGAGCGCCGCCAGCTCGCCAAGATTGGGCGTCGCCACCGCCGCCCGGTCGAGCAGCGCCTCGAACGCGCGGATCGTGTCGGCGTCAGCAAGCACCGATCCGCTGGTGGCGACCATGACCGGGTCGAACACCACCGCGGCCCCGGCCATGTCGGGCCGGCGAAGCCGTTCGGCGACCGCCGCCGCGGTTGCCGCGCTGCCGATCATGCCGATCTTCACCGCGTCGACGCCGATGTCGGCGACGACGCTGTCGATCTGCATCAGCACCATCTCGGCCGGGACAGCGTGGACGCCCTGCACACCCATCGTATTCTGCGCGGTGATCGCGGTGATCGCGGTCATCGCATGGCCGCCGAGCATGGTGACGGTCTTGATATCCGCCTGAATGCCCGCACCGCCGCCGCTATCGGAGCCGGCGATAATCAGAACGCGTGCGGTCAACGCTTGAACTTTCGCTCCGTCGAAGCGGGGAATTTCGCCAGCGCAGCGCCTTCGCGCAGCGGACGGTCGAGCAGGTCGCCGCCGCAATTGGGGCAGCGTTCGTCGAGCTTGTCGGCGCAGGTCGCGCAAAAGGTGCACTCGAACGAGCAGATGAAGGCGCCGTGGATGTCCGCGGGCAAATCACGGCCGCAGCGTTCGCAATCGGGTCGCATCTCAAGCATGTATATATTCCTTAAAAACCGTTCGCCCCAAGCTTGTCGGAGGGGGCCGTTCTTCCTGCTCCGCTCATAGAGAAGAGAATGGTGCCTCGACAAGCTCAGCACGAACGGGGTGAGACTATTCGGTTTTCAATTCGCCGCCGCCGCGCGCACCGCGTCGCAGATCATGTCGACCACCTGTTCAACCTCACC
>NZ_MEFH01000159.1:0-6597 GCF_001725095.1 Sphingopyxis sp. SCN 67-31
GGGTGCTTGTCGGCATAATGGTTGAGCCCCGCAGCATAGGCGGTGAACAGCGCGCGCACGTCGGCGGGCAGGGGCGGCCAGTCGCGTGCCGCGGTCTTGCGGATATCCAGCAGTTCCGCGACATAATCGATCTTGGCGCCATCGGCACCGAGCAGCGCGCCGGTGCGCCCGCGCGTCATCGCGATCACCTCTTGCAGCGTCGCAAAATCATCCTCCGAATGGGCGTAGGCGACGCCATAGGCGACGTCGGCATCAGTCTTGCCGAAGATATGCGGCACCCCGAACTTGTCGCGCGCGATCTGCACATCGGTCGGCCGGAACGCCGGTGCGGGCGAAGCCTCGGCGGTCAACGGGTCCCACGCCGCAAGACCCACCGCCACCGCGACGAGCAGGAGGACGAGGCCAAGGAAAAATTTACGCATCCGCTTTCCCGCTCCATGCTTTATGGGGACTGGGCGACCTCATGGCGGAAAATTTGCGGCGCGAAAAGCCATGCTCTTGTGTTGCAAATGGGCAACACTATCTCTGGTGACGAGAAAGGGGCTTATCCACATGAACCTCGAAAAATTTACCGATCGCGCCAAGGGCTTTTTGCAGGCGGCGCAGACGATTGCGATCCGCATGAATCATCAGCGGATCAGTCCCGAGCATATCGCCAAGGCGCTGCTCGAAGACAATGAAGGCATGGCCGCGGGCCTGATCCAGCGCGCGGGCGGCGATGTGCCGCGCGCAGTCGCCGGCATCGACGCGCTGCTCGCCAAGGTTCCCGCCGTGTCGGGATCGGGCGCGCAGGCGACGCCGGGGCTCGACAATGACGCGGTGCGCCTGCTCGATCAGGCCGAACAGGTCGCGACCAAGGCGGGCGACGGCTATGTCACCGTCGAACGGCTGCTGCTCGCGATGGTGCTCGCCTCCTCCACTCCGGTCGGAAAGGCGTTTGCCGACGCGGGCGTGAAGGCCGACGCGCTCAACACCGTCATCAACGAACTGCGCCGCGGCCGCACCGCCGACAGCGCGGGCGCCGAAGACAGTTTCGAAGCGCTCAAGAAATATGCGCGCGACCTCACCGAAGTCGCGCGGTCGGGCAAGCTTGACCCCGTGATCGGCCGCGACGAGGAAATCCGCCGCACCGTGCAGATCCTCGCGCGCCGCACCAAGAACAACCCTGTGCTGATCGGCGAACCCGGCGTCGGCAAGACCGCCATCGCCGAGGGCCTGGCGCTGCGCATCGCCAATGGCGACGTGCCCGACAGCCTGAAGGACCGCCGCTTGCTTGCGCTCGACATGGGCGCACTGATCGCGGGCGCCAAATATCGCGGCGAGTTTGAAGAACGGCTCAAGGGCGTGCTCGACGAGGTGAAGTCCGCCGAGGGCGAGATCATCCTGTTCATCGACGAGATGCACACGCTCGTCGGCGCGGGCAAGGGCGACGGCGCGATGGACGCGTCCAACCTGCTCAAGCCGGCGCTTGCCCGCGGCGAACTTCACTGCATCGGCGCGACCACGCTCGACGAATATCGCAAATATGTCGAGAAGGATCCGGCACTCCAGCGGCGCTTCCAGCCGGTGTTCGTCGGCGAACCGACGGTCGAGGATTCGATCTCGATCCTGCGCGGGCTCAAGGAGAAATACGAACTGCACCACGGTGTGCGCATCACCGACGGCGCGATCGTCGCCGCAGCGACGCTGTCGAACCGCTATATCTCCGACCGCTTCCTGCCCGACAAGGCGATCGACCTGATGGACGAGGCGGCGAGCCGCATCCGCATGGAGGTCGAATCGAAGCCCGAGGAGATCGAAAATCTCGACCGCCGCATCATCCAGATGAAGATCGAGGAAGCGGCGCTGACCAAGGAGACCGATGCGGCATCGAAAGACCGGCTCGCCGCGCTGCAGGCCGAACTTGCCAATCTTGAACAGCAGTCGGCCGAACTGACGCAGAAATGGCAGGCCGAAAAAGACAAGATCCACGCCGAGGCGAAGATCAAGGAAGAACTCGACGCCGCACGCTCGGCGCTCGAACAGGCGCAGCGTGCGGGCGACCTCGGCCGCGCGGGCGAGCTCAGCTACGGCACGATCCCCGCGCTCGAAAAGCGGCTCGAGGAGGCAGAGGCCGCCGCGGGCAATGCGATGCTGCGCGAGGAAGTCACCGCCGACGATATCGCCGCGGTGGTCAGCCGCTGGACCGGCATCCCGGTCGACCGGATGATGGAAGGCGAGCGCGAGAAATTGCTCGGGATGGAAGAGACGCTCGGCAAGCGCGTCATCGGCCAGGACGAAGCCGTGCACGCCGTCTCGACCGCGGTCCGCCGCGCCCGCGCGGGGCTACAGGATCCGAACCGGCCCTTGGGCTCGTTCCTCTTCCTCGGCCCCACGGGCGTCGGCAAGACCGAGCTCACCAAGGCGCTCGCGCGGTTCCTGTTCGACGACGACAATGCGATGGTCCGCATCGACATGTCCGAATTCATGGAAAAGCACGCCGTGTCGCGCCTGATTGGCGCACCTCCGGGCTATGTCGGCTATGAGGAAGGCGGGGTGCTGACCGAAGCCGTCCGCCGCCGTCCCTATCAGGTCGTCCTCTTCGACGAGGTCGAAAAGGCGCATGGCGACGTGTTCAACATCCTCTTGCAGGTGCTCGACGACGGGCGGCTGACCGATGGGCAGGGGCGCACGGTCGACTTCACCAACACGCTGATCATCCTGACCTCGAACCTCGGCAGCCAGGCGATCGCGGCGCTGCCCGACGACGCGCCGGTCGAGCAGGCCGAGCCCGCCGTCATGGAGGTGGTGCGCGCGCATTTCCGGCCCGAGTTCCTGAACCGGCTCGACGAGATCGTGCTGTTTCACCGCCTCGCGCAGCAGCATATGGGCGGCATCGTCGATATTCAGGTGGCGCGGGTGCAGAAGTTGCTCGACGACCGCAAGGTGACGCTCGACCTCACCGACGCCGCGCGCGCGTGGCTCGGCCGAGTCGGCTACGACCCCGTCTACGGCGCGCGGCCGCTGAAGCGCGCGGTGCAGAAATATCTGCAGGACCCGCTCGCCGACCTGATCCTGAAAGGTGAAGTCAAGGACGGATCGACGGTCAAAGTGGACGAAGGCGACGGCGCGTTGACGCTAAGCTGCTGAGGTGGCATGATATCGCAACACACCCCCCTTCTTCCGAGGAATACGAGATGAAAGCATTGATTATTGGCGTATCCCTTCTGGCGCTTACACCATCGGCATGGGCGATGAGCGACCCCGCCGCTAAGGCGCCGACGGCTGAAAAGAAGGAGAAGAAGGAAGCGGACGCCAATCGTATCATTTGTCGCCGCGATCGGGTTATCGGTTCACGGCTGGCAACCAAAGAGACCTGCGCGACTGCTGCTGAGTGGGCAGAAATGCGCGCAGAGCAGCGTCGGACGACAGAACGCGTTCAAACGAACCGGCCAAAGGTCAGCCAATAATCTTGGTGCTCATGAAGCCGTCTGATATCAGCGCAATCAGACGGCTTCATATCCCATGCGCTCCGCCCAAGGCCGCAAAATGGGAAGGACGGCCTCCAGATAGGGGGCATAGCGACGCCAGCGATCCGTAGCGCGGGTATATAATTTTTCACCGATCTGCGAATAGCTTGCGGTTCGTACGCGGCCCCGGCTGCTGGCCGCCTTCCGGTGATCGTGCAGGTCGTCATGCCATTCCAGACCCAGCCACTTGATAAGCGGTTCGAGCTCACTTCTTGAGTCTGCAACGAGCCGCTCATAGCGGACAGAGTGATTTGCCGCGGGCAACAGGCCGATACCGCGATGCCACGCCTTGAAGACCGCATCATAGGTCCGCGCTGCCTCGTCGAGCGAAGTGAAGCTGCGCATTGCCAGATTAACCTGAAAATTCGCCATGAAACAACTGAGTACAACGTCATAGGGATGGCGTTCGGCCAAAATAATTTTGGCGTTCGGGAACAGACGATGGATCATGGGTACCCGTTCCATGTTGAGCGGGTGCTTGTCGACCAACCAACGGCCGTCGTCCCAGCCCGACTCGCGAGCAAAGTTGAAATAGGCAGTCCGCAGTTCCGCAACCCGGTCGGCATCGAGTTTACGGATATCCTCGTCATCAGCCAGCAATTTGCCAGTTTTGGCCATCATCGGTCGTTCCTCAAGAACTGACAGACTGGGCAATCCCATCAACATCGTATCGAGCAAAGTCGTTCCAGATCGGGGGAAGCCGACCAGAAAGATGGGGTCTCGACAGCCGTCTTCGACCTGAACCGCCTCCCACTCAGCCGCCCAAGCTTCAGTCCACAGAGCAAGATCCCGCTCCACGGTTTCTCGATAGGTGAGGCCCTCAATCGGCCCGGCCGTTGCCAGCGCCTCCTGGTTCATGCGCTCGAACGCGCGAAACGCCGTATCGGCATCTCCCCGGCGATCGGCAATCCCGCCGATAAGGTGAAAGCGGCGCATCGGATGGATCGTCTCGGGGATGGCTGCAGCGTACTCGGCCGCCTCATCAAAGGCACCGTCGCGTCGAGCCCGCCACGCGAGTAGATACGAAAATTCCGGCGGCGCCGTTTCCCGATCGATTTGATCAATGAGCGCAGCTAGATCGTCAACGCGATTCAGGCTTTCGTAGATCATGCCAAGTTCAATGTGCGGATCGCCGAAGCTTTCCGCCTTCTCCACCGCTCGCTTCAGGGCCGTTATAGCGGCATCCATGTCATCCAGGCGCGCATGCGCCAAGCCAATCTCCGTCAGCAGGTTAATGTCGTCGGGTGCGCTTTTCTCGGCATCGAGCAGCACCTTCAGTCGCGCCTCATGCCGTTCCGCACGCAGCAGTATCTCCGCAAGATTGCGATAGATAGATGCCTCGCCTGGGGCGATAGAAATCGCACGCTCGAACGCGTGGATAGCTCCATCAAAATCATCGACAGCGCCCAGCACGTTGCCAAGGTTGTTCCAGCTGGACAGATCATCGGGGTTCGCGGCCAGAGCTCGTCGATAGGCTTCCGCAGCAGCGGATATGCGCCCTTCCTGTTGATGTATATATCCCTCGATACGTGCAAGCGTAGGGGCTTCGGCGCCTTCGACGAGGGCGAGCGCTTCGTCGAAGCGCTGAAGGCTTACCAATGCGTTAGCCAGATTGGCACGCGTGGCGCGGTCATCGGGGCGAAGATCAAGCAGGCGGCGGAGGTATCCGCTCGCCATTTCAAACCTGTTCAGATGAAGGGTCGCATGACCGGCAAGGGCCAGATAGGGGGCGAGATCATCGGCATCAGTGAGAGCGGCCTCGATGATATCAAGGGCACCCTGCATGTCTTGGGCACGCATCAACTGCATAGCCTTCATAAGCGCGGGCGGGGGAGAAAATTGTTCGGGCGGCCGTGTCGCCATCATTTCTAACCTTGTCGTGGACGCATGATATCGAAGGCAACGGTCATCCGCTCGCCCGCGGGAAAGGGGCGCGTACCATGCCACATCGTCGATGGGAACAGCACAAGTCGACCCGGCTTCGGCTGCACCATTTGCAAGGGCGCCAAGCCCGGTACCAGATCGCGCGCCTCGCCCAGACTCAACCATCCTTCACGACGTACCTGCCCTTCAGCTGTAGTGTTCGGGACAGCGGCGTAGAAGGCTGAACTGATCCATCCTTGCGGATGCACATGATCAGCATGAAATCCTTCGTCGACCAACCGGACCGACCAGCTTCCAGCAATTCGGATCGGTCGTCGCGCTTTGGGCAGCGCGGGATGATTGGCGTCCGCGGGCGGCAGCAGCCCTATATATGCCTCGACAGCCGTCATAATCGCTTCGCGCAGCCGCGCGATCACCGGGGCGTCGCGCAGCAGCAGGTTTCCGTCCGTTTGCGTACCGCCCCGAACCGACTGATCAAGCGGCGCCGCACGACTGTTATGCAGGTCACGAAGATAATTCGCCAACTGGCCGATGTCGCCCACGGCCTCGGCAATATCCACCGACCGCACCAAGGACGGCTGATCATCCAGCCAACGCCAGCGCGGGTCGTCGAGCATTCGCCAGGCAAGGCTGCGATAAGGCCAAAGCAATCGCCCAGAATCGCGTGCGACCCAATGGTCGATCAGCGAATCCGCCGAATCCGGGCGATTGGCCCGGACGAGGTGGCGCGCGCGTTGCGCTGCCAATTCGACGCTTTGTGGTGCGCCGAGCTCCGTGAACAGTTCATCCGCCTTCGCCAGATCGCCGCGTTCGGAGGCAATGTGTGCAGCCGTCTCCTTCAGCCACGCGGGCGCCCCTATATTCTCGAGTGCTGTCCGCAATGCTATGTCGGCGCCCTCCAGATCGCGCGCTTCGAGCCGGATATTAATCTTTTCACGGTGCAAATCGGCTTGCCGTGGCAAGCGTGCCAACGCCCGATCAAGGGCCGCCGCAGGATCCTCGCCTTCCTGGCCCCGCAAGCGCGCCAGTGTTCTGTGCCCGTCGATCCAAAGCGGATTCTCACGGACCAGCGCTTCAAGGTCGGCAATGGCGCGGCCCGCATTGCCTTCGGCAAGCTGGGCGGCAGCACGGCCCTGATGCACCGATCCATCTGCAGGAGCGAGTCGCACCGCCTTTTCGAATAAGGCGGTTGCGGCATGGCCCG
>NZ_MEFH01000160.1:0-6573 GCF_001725095.1 Sphingopyxis sp. SCN 67-31
CATACCTTGCAATATCCGTCCAGTTTCCCCGACCGTATCCGCTCGCCATAATAATCGGCCATCGCCTTTGCGCGCGCGGCATCGCTGCCGATCCATTCGGCAGCATCCTCCGTCCAACCCGCCGAACAGCCCTCAAGCGCGCCCGATCCGCGCGCGCAAGCGATAAATCGCGTGAACGCCCCGCGCCATCGGCCGAAAGCGACGCGATCCATCGGCGATCCATGCCCCGGCACCACCTGCCGCGCGCCCGACGACGCCACCGCCCCAAGCGCACCTAGCCAGCCTTCGGGACAGGCGGTGTCGAGGAAAGGGACGGGCAGCGTGACGAGATCGCCGACAAAGGCGCGCCGCCCTTCGGGATCATAGACCCACAGGTCGCGTTCCGTCGCGGCATGCGGCGCAACGCGCAGCGACAGTCGCCGCCCGGCGAGCGTCACGTCGCGCGATGCGTCGACCGCGACATCGGGACGCAGTTCCGCCCCGCGTGCTATCGTCGCGAGATCGCCTTCGACGTCCGGAACCATTTCGGGCGGAACGAGGCCGTCGGCGAGGGCCTTGCGCGAATTCGCCGCGCTATCCTTCAGAAAGCCGTCGAGCGCGCCGTTGATCGCTGACGTCGCATAGACGCGCACGCCTGGATGCGCGGCTTTCAACGCCGGATTGCCGCTGACGTGGTCGAGATGCCAATGTGTGTTGACGATCGCGACCAGCGGCACATGCAGCGCCGCCAGTTGCGCCTCGATCCGCGCAACCTGGTCGGGGTGACGCCCCGTGTCGATGAGAAGCGCGCCGCCGGGACCGCGCAGCAGGATCGAATTGCCGTCGGGCTGGCGGCCTGCCGGGAAGCGCCCGGCAATCAGCCAAGCCTCGTCGCCCATCGCCACCGCGCCCGGCACCGCGGGCTCCTGGACGGGACTCGATGCGCAGGAGGCAAGCGCCAGCGCGACCAGCGCCGACAGCCGGCGCCGCATCAGACCTGCCGCTCGGCCTCGAGCTTCTTGATCTCGGCGATCGCGCGTGCGGGGCTCAGCCCCTTGGGGCACGCGTTGGCGCAATTCATGATCGTGTGGCAGCGATAGAGGCGGAACGGATCTTCGAGATCGTCGAGCCGTTCGCCGGTATATTCGTCGCGGCTGTCGGCGAGCCAGCGATAGGCCTGAAGCAGGATCGCGGGCCCAAGGAACTTGTCACTGTTCCACCAATAGCTGGGGCAGCTCGTCGAACAGCAGGCGCACAGGATGCACTCGTAAAGGCCGTCGAGCTTCTCGCGCTCTTCAGGCGACTGGAGCCGCTCCTTGCCGCTCGGCGTTGTCGACTTGGTCTTCAGCCACGGCTCGATTGAGGCATATTGGGCATAGAAATGGGTGAAATCGGGGACGAGGTCCTTGATGACCTCCATATGCGGCAGCGGCGTGATCTGGATGTCGCCCTTCAGATCCTCGATCGCGGTGGTGCAGGCGAGGCCATTCTTGCCGTTCATGTTCATCGAACAGCTGCCGCAAATGCCTTCGCGGCACGAACGGCGGAAGGTCAGCGTCGAATCCTGCTCGCTCTTCATCTTGATGAGGGCATCGAGCACCATCGGGCCGCATTTGTCGGTGTCGATCTCGAACGTGTCGAAATGCGGATTCTGGCCGCTGTCGGGATTGTAGCGATAGACCTTGAATTTTTTGACGTTGCTCGCGCCCTCGGCCTTGTGGACCGTGCCGCCCTTCTGGACGCGGCTGTTCTTGGGCAGACGAAATTCGGCCATATCGCGGGCTCCCTATGCAATCGCGGGCTGCGTAGCCCCATTGAACCGCCGCGACAAGAGGGTGTGCGGCGGTACACGCGCGAAAGCGGTGGCGGCACGCCAAGCGAGCGGCTAGGCCCGGCGGCGATGAGCGACGCCGCCGCCCCCTTTCGCCTTGCCGTCTATGATCTCGACCGCACCGTGCTGCGGACGCCGACGTTCACGCTCTTCCTTCTGTGGGCGGCCGCGCGCAGCGCGCCATGGCGCCTTCTGCTGGCGCCCGTTTTCCTCGGGCTGCTCGCGGGGCATGCGCTCGGCCTCTACAGCCGCGATGCGTTGAAGCCCGCGGCGATCGGATTGATGCTCGGGCGGCGGGTGCCGGCGGAGCGAATGGCGCATCTGGCTGCGGACTTTGCCGCCTGGCGCGTTCCCGCCGACGTTCAACCCGGGGCCAGAGCGGCCATCGCCCGCGACCGCGCCGCCGGCTACCATTTACTGCTGGCAACCGCGGCCCCCGAATTCTACGCCGCCGCCCTGGCCGAGGCGATGGGCTTCGATGCCTGCATCGCCACCCGGCATCGGCGCGCCGCGGACGGAAGTTGGTTCGCAGCGCTCGACGGCACCAATTGCTATGGGCCGGAAAAGGCGCGCCGCGTCGCCGAATGGCTTGCCGCCGACCCGCAACGCGCCGCGCATCATATGCGGGCCTATTCGGACCATGCGAGCGACGCGCCGCTGTTCGCGCTCGCCGACGAGGCCTTTGCGATCGGGCGTCGCGGCCGCATTGCCAAAGCGGCACGCGACAACGGCTGGACGCTGACGGATTTCGGGACGGGCTAGCGCACCTCGACGAAGGCCTCCAGCGCCGCGGCGCCGCGCGCAACCGACGTCTCGCCCGCCCGGTGGTCCATCGTGTAGGCGAACAGCCGATCCTGCTCGGCGCGGTGCAGCGCCGCACTTTCGCGCCAGTGCGGAATCCGCTCGGCAAGCTCAGCGGGGCCGTACAAGACCTCCCCGTTGCGCCAGAATTCATAGCGCTCGGCCACGCCGTCGGCGGGCTTGCCGTTCGGATCGAGAAAATAACAGGCGCCGCGGTGCAGCAGAAACTCGTAAACCTGGCTGCTCACATCGCCGATGTAGACGTCGGCCGCCATCGTGTAGCTCATGTCGAAGAGATTGGGGCCATCGACGTCGATCAGGATATTGTCTGCGGCGCGGAAGCGGTCGGCGATGTCCGGCCGGAGCTTGGCGGTCCGATATTCGAGCGAATAGTGCAGCCGCTTGCGGAACAGCATCACATGCGGCGCGACGATCAGATTATAGTCGCGATGCGCGAGGAAAAAATCCATCACCGCCTCGCCCATGCCGTACCAGGACGACAGGTGCGGATCGAAGTGCGGATTATAGAGAAAGACCGGGCGATCATTGTCGAAGAAGCGCTTGCGCACCGCCGGATCGATCGTGTCGAACTTGGGATAACCGATGACGCGGCACTGGTCGGCGGTGGTGATGCCGTGACGCACCATTTCGTCGACCAGCTTCGGTCCGCTGAGCAGCATCAGGTCGAACTGCGCGAGTTCGGGGTGATAGGCGACATTCCGGTCGCCCGATCCGTGCGGCACATAGGCAAAGCGCGGCCCCGCCGCCCCCAATCGGCGCCGGACACGCAGACAGGTGCGTTCGGTCGATACCACCAGGTCGACACTGCGGAACAGATCGAGATGCCAGTAAAGACGCGCGACGCGCAGCACCGGCGCCACCTTGTTGATCGGCGCCAGCAGCCGCTGTTGCGCCGTCGGCAGGTCGAGCATCCGCCATTCGATACGGTCGTGCGCCGCCGCCGGAATGATCTCTGCCACCTTGTGCCGGATCGCCTCGACGCCGCAGGCGACGACGACCTGAACCGTCGGCGCGTGCAGCGCGAGTTCGCCCGCTATGCCTGCGATATGCGCCGCCTGATGCGCCGCATCATGGTTGAACAGGAACAAGATACGCTTCGTCATGACGGCATCCGGCTTTCGCGAAGGATCAGGAAGCTGGCGCCGAACAGCAGCAGCAAGGTCACGGTTTCGGCCAGCACCTTGGACCAGGCGGCGCCGATCGCGCCCATCGTCGGCAGCATCAGATAAATGGCGGCGATCAGCGTGGCCGTGCCCGCCAGCCTGATACCGATGATCAGGCGCGATCGTCCGGCCGCCATCAGCATCGGTTCGCAGCTGACCGTCGCCATTTGAAGGCAGGCCGCGAGGCCGAGCACGAGCAGGAACGGATAGGCGCCCAGAAACGCCGGACCCGACATGAGCAGCAGCAGCGGCTTGCCGAGCAGCACGATCGCGGGCGCGAGCAAAAGAAACAGGCCGAGCGCGATCAGCGTCAACCGGACATAGAGCGACGCCACGCCGCGCAGCCCCTGCTTGACGTAGATATTCGTCATCTCAGTGTAACTGGCGAGGCCGATGAAGCCGGCCATGATCGTGATCGACTGGGTCAACTGATGTGCAAGGCGATAGATGCCTGCTTCGGTCGCGCCCGCGAACGAACCGACCAGCAAGACCGGCAGTTGCTGCGCCACCGTATAGGCCATGGTTCCGAAATTGGATGCGACCATCAATTCGGGAAGACCCTTGTTCTCGCGCCACACGCGCCACCAATGCCGGCCGTCGGGTCGGCCATAAGCGCGGCGGCACGACCGGTTGGCGAGCCACCAGAAGACGAGCGTGCTCGCCATCTCCGAACCCGCCCACACGATCAGGAAAATCTCGAGCGACGGGTGCGTGAAAAAGGCGACAACGGCACCCAGCGTCTTCAGCGTGGGCACCACCGCTTCGGCGAGGAAGGTTTGCGAAAATTCGGAGTGAAGCCGCAATATCCCGCGCGGCACATTGCGGATCGACAGCATGAACAGCACGACATAGGCGAACGCCGTCCAGACAAGCTCGGCCGGCATGCCAAGCAACCCTCGCCCCAGCCAGAGGATCATCGCCGCCGCGCCAATGCCGAGCAGCGCCATCGCCAGATCGACCGCGGTGCAAAAGCGGATGAGGCGCGCCAGGGCCGGATGATTGCCGCTGTGGATATGTTCCTGGCCATATTTGACCAGCACCTGCCAGATGTTGAAATTGAGGATCGCCTGCAGCACCAGCGTCGAACTGAGGATCAGGGCAAAGGAGCCATAGGCAGCCGGCCCCAGGCCGCGCGTGACGATCGCAAGGTAGAAGAGGCTGAGGATTGCGCCATAACCCTTGCCCCCGAGAATCCAGCTCAGGTGGGTCATGATGCGCCGGAAAGGCCCCTGGTCGCCCGTGTCGGCAGCCGGCGCGCCGAGGCGCCGTACCGCCGCAATACCCTTATCGATCCAGGTCCGATAGAAGAGTGGCCGGCGGTCGGCCGGGGGCGGAGCGGGTTCCATGCGCGCGGCCTATATCGCCTTTGGCGTCGTTTTCCATCCATTTGCACAGCCAAATCGACGGAAAACGACTTCCCTTTCGCTCTGCTGATCTAGTAACGCGGGACGGGGCAGAGGCGTTCGGGAATGGAAACGGGAATGCGCGTGGGTCTGTCCGCACATATCGAAGGGGGAACCGCCGGCAGTGCGGCATGAAGCGAGCGCCCGTGGCTGAGCATCCTGATCCCCGTCTATAATGTCGAGCCTTATCTGCGCGATTGCCTGGCGTCGCTGTTGCCGCAGCTCCCGCCGGTTGGGGTGGAGGTGATCCTGCTCGACGACGCTTCGACCGATGGGTCGCTCAGGCTGTGTAGCGAAATCTGCCTGCAGTCGCACCCGCAAGTCCGGCTTATGCGACATGCCAGCAACGCGGGATTGAGCGCGGCGCGCAATACGATGCTCGGCGCGGCGCGGGGCGATTATATCTGGTTCGTCGATTCCGACGATGAAGTCATGCCGGGCGCCGTGGCCCGATTGCGGTCGATACTGGATTGCAACACGCCGGACCTGCTGCTGTGCGACTTTCGAAAGCTGGACAAGAATGTGCAATCGTTCGTCGGGCCAGCCAATCTGATGTCGACAGACCGCGAGGCGCTCGTCCGCGGCATCTTCGCCAGCCGTCGGATGCACAGTTGGAGCAAGATCGCCCGCCGCGAACTGTGGAGCGACGATCTGCGCTTTCCGGTCGGACGATGCTTCGAGGACATGGCCACCACCCCGTTCCTCGCCCTGAGAGCGCGGAGCTTTTACTACTGCCCCGAACCGTGGATTCGCTATCGTGTGCGCGCGGACAGCATCACCGGGATCATGTCGCGAACCCGCGGCCGCTTCGACGATAGCAAGAATCGCGATGTCGCCACCGCGCTTACCGGCTTCGTCGCCGCCGCACGCGGGCCTTTGCCGAATTTGTCGGACGAGACCCTTTATTGCATCGCGCAATTCTGGGCCAAGGAATTTACGAAACTCTGCTGGCGCCTGCTGAGTGCCCGCTTCGGGCGGGACCGCTGGGCCGATCTTCGTGCGAAGGCCCGCGACTACCGCGGTCTCATGGAAGAGCGCGCGCCGATGCCGTTCGCCGTACTCAACCAGCTTCATCTGCGCCGGGGCAAACCGGGCCGGTGGGTCATATTGGGATTATGCCTATTCTTTTCCCGGAGCGAGACGCGCGCACGGGGTTCCCCGCCGCGATCAGCCTAGCCGCGCTGGGCCAGAATGCGTTCAATCAGCGTCACGTCCGACGGCTTGTCGGCGTCGATACAGGCTTCGGCGTCGGACATCGGCACCACGCATGCGGCGAGGCCGAAGCGGCGCCCGGCGCGGGCGACGCCGCCCTGTATCGTGAACAGTCGCAGCAATGCGCCCGCGAGCAGCCACGGTCCGAAGGCGGCAATGATCT
>NZ_MEFH01000161.1:0-10500 GCF_001725095.1 Sphingopyxis sp. SCN 67-31
CGACCGCGTCACCATCTATATGCCGATGATCCCCGAAGGCGCGATGGCGATGCTCGCGTGCGCGCGCATCGGCGCGATCCACAGCGTCATCTTCGGCGGTTTTTCGCCCGAGGCGATCCACGGGCGGATCGAGGATTGCGGCAGCGACTGGGTGATCTGCGCCGACGAAGGACTGCGCGGCGGCAAGACGATCCCATTGAAGGCCAATGTCGACAAGGCGCTCGAGCGCGTCGACGTAAAGGGCGTGCTCGTGATTGCGCACACCGGCGGCGACGTCGCGATGCGCGAAGGCCGCGACCATTGGTACGACGCGCTGTCGGCCGATGTCGACGCCGACTGCCCGTGCGAACCGATGGGCGCCGAGGACCCGCTGTTCATCCTCTACACCTCAGGATCGACGGGTAAGCCCAAGGGCGTGCTGCACACCGTCGGCGGCTACAGCGTGTGGACCGCGTCTACCTTCTGGTACGGGTTCGATTATCGGCCGGGCGAAATCTTCTGGTGCACCGCCGACATCGGCTGGGTCACGGGGCACAGCTATGTCGTCTACGGGCCGCTTCAGAATGGCGCGACGACGCTGATGTTCGAAGGCGTACCCAATTATCCGGACCACGACCGTTTCTGGCAGGTCGTCGACAAACACCGGGTCAACATCCTCTACACCGCGCCGACCGCGATCCGCGCGCTGATGCGCGAAGGCGACGATTATGTGACACGCCACGACCTCTCGACGCTCCGGCTGCTCGGCAGCGTCGGAGAACCGATCAATCCCGAGGCATGGCGCTGGTATCACCAGCTCGTCGGCAAGGGCCGCATCCCCGTCGTCGATACCTGGTGGCAGACCGAGACCGGCGGCATCATGATCACGACGCTTCCCGGCGCGCATCCGATGCAGCCGGGCAGCGCGGGGCGCCCCTTCTTCGGGGTCCGGCCGCAGCTCGTCGATGCGGATGGCGCGGTGCTTGCCGACGAACAGGTCGGCGGCGCGACCGAGGGCAATCTGTGCATCACGCACAGCTGGCCGGGGCAGGCGCGGACGGTCTATGGCGACCATGACCGCTTCATCCAGACCTATTTTTCGACCTACAAGGGCAAATATTTCACCGGCGACGGCTGCCGCCGCGATGCCGAGGGCTATTGGCGGATCACCGGGCGGGTCGACGATGTCATCAACGTCTCGGGCCACCGCATGGGCACTGCCGAGGTCGAAAGCGCGCTCGTGCTGCACGATCTGGTCGCCGAAGCCGCGGTCGTCGGCTTTCCGCACGACATCAAGGGCCAAGGCATCTACGCCTATGTCACGCTCAACGCCGGGGTTGAGCCGACCGAAGAGATTGCCGCCGCGCTACGGCAGCAGGTGCGCACGGAAATCGGCCCGATCGCGACGCCCGACCATATCCACCTGACCCCCGCCCTTCCCAAGACCCGGTCGGGCAAGATCATGCGGCGGATTCTGCGCAAGATCGCGGAGAATGACTTCGGCTCGCTCGGCGACACGTCGACGCTGGCGGACCCGAGCCTGGTCGACGGGCTGATCGAAGGGCGGAAGAACCGGTAACCCTAACCCCTCCCGCAAGCGGGAGGGGGATTTAGAAATGGAAGTCCGGCAGTTCGGCCAGCGCGATGCCCAGCGCTTCGGCCCAGCCGTGCGACACATTGTGGAAATAGGGATCGTCGCGTTCGAAACGGCGTTCGTGGACGCCGTGGAAATCGTCGCGTTCGTGGACCTTCAGGTCGATCGGCAGATCGACCCCGGCGTTGGCGCGGATCGTCGAATCGAACGAGACGCACAGCAGCTTGACCGCATCCTCAAACGACATAGCGGGATCGTAGGACCGCACGATGATCGGGCGGCCATATTTGGTTTCGCCGATCTGGAAGAAGGGATTATCCTCCCCCGCTTCGATGAAATTGCCCTCGGGATAGATCAGGAACAGGCGCGGTTCGGCGCCGGCAATCTGCCCGCCGACGATCAACGAGGCGCGAAAGATCGATTCGGCGGCCGGCCCTTCGGCGCCGTAGCGCAGCACGATCTGGCGCAGCGTCTCCCCGACGATCGTCGCGACCTGGAACATCGACGGCGCCTGCAGGATCGACGGCTGACGTTCTTCAGGCGCCTTGGTGCGTTCGTCGAGCAGGCTGACGACCGCTTGCGTGGTCGCCAGATTGCCCGCCGACATCAGCGTGATCACGCGCTCGCCCGGCACGTGCCAGCTGCGCATCTTGCGCACCTGCGATATGTCGTCGACGCCGGCGTTGGTGCGGGTGTCCGACATGAACACCAGCCCCTTGTTCAAACGCATGCCCACGCAATAGGTCATCGAATCCCCGTCCCGCCCCTGTGATGTCCCGATTATTGCTGCACCTGCAATTGGACAACCAGATTTTCCTGCGCCGCACCATAGCGCATGCCGCGAACCGGGGCGGCATCGCGATAATCGAGCCCCGTCGCGACGCGGATATAGCGCTCGTCGGGCGAATGGCCGTTGCTGACGTCGAAGCCGATCCAGCCGATATGGTCGAAATGTGCCTCGGCCCAGGCGTGGGTGGCGTCCTGATGGGTGCGGTCGTCCATGCTGAGATAGCCCGAAACATAACGCGCGGGGTGGCCCAGATGGCGCATCGCGGCGATGAAGATATGGGCATGATCCTGACACACCCCGCCCTCGCCCCCCAGCGCCTGTTCGGCGGTTGTCTCGGCATCGGTGACGCCGATGCGATAGGCCAGGCGGTCGAGGATCGCCGCCGACAGCGCATGCGCGCGTTCGATATCGTTCGCGAAGTCGCGGCCCAATCCGGCGGTCAGCGCGCGCACGCCCCGTCCCGCACGCGTCAGCGGCGTCGGGCGGAGGAAGGTCCACAGCGGCATCGCCCCGCGATGCGCCCCGATCACCCCGTCGGTGGTGAGCAGTTCGACCGCGCCGTGGCACCGGATGACAAGTTCGGCATCGCCGCCGTGCACCGCGATCAGATCGACGCCATTGCCGTGATGATCGACATAATGGAGCTGCTTTTCCCCGCCCTCGACCTCGATCGTCCAGTCGTGGATCCGCTGCTGGCCCGGCCGGTCCTTGGGGGTCAGGCGCAGTTGTTGCAGCGCATAGCCGACGGGAGCGTCATAGCGATAATGGGTGGTATGATCGACACGCAGGAACATCGTCACTCCACGAAACGGTAATCGCGCTCGATCTGCATCGCGAGCGCCGAATTGGCGGACAGGAAATCGGTCAGATATTCGTGCAGGCCACCATCGAAGATCGCCTGGATCGGCCCCGCGAGCTTTTGCCGGCACAGGGCATCGGCCATCCGCCCTGCCTCGGTCTCTTCGCCATAGCCGCGCTGGAGCCAGGCAAGATTGTCCTGCATCTTGGCGCAGCAAAAGGCGAGGCTGCGCGGCATCTGGCCATAGAGGATCAGGAATTCGGCGATCTTGAGCGCGCTGATCTCGGCCCCGTAAAGCCAGCGATAGGCGCGGTGCGCCGAGACCGACCGCAGGATCGTTTCCCACTGCACATTGTCGATCGAGGTGCCGATATGCGCGACCGAAGGCAGCAGCAGATAATATTTGACGTCGAGGATACGCGCCGTGTTGTCGGCGCGTTCGAGGAAAGTGCCCAGCCGCGCGAAATTATAACCATCGTTGCGCAGCATCGTGCCGGTCAGCGCACCGCGCACCTGCGCACTCTGCTGACGGATCGCGGCGAGCACGTCGGGCAGATCGTCTTCGCGCACCGGCCGCTTGAGCAGGTCGGTCAACGTCATCCAGCTCGTATTCACCGCCTCCCACACCTCGCGCGTCAGCGCGGTACGCGCGGTGCGCGCATTGTCGCGCGCGTGCTTGACGATCGACAGGATGCTCGACGGGTTGGCCGGGTCGCGCAGCAGGAAATCGACGACGCGCGCCGAGCTGTAATCATCGTGCGTCGCCAGGAATGCCTGATCGACCCCCGCGGTCTCCAATATCGAGCGCCATTCGGCGGGTGCCGTCTGCGACCGGGTGAGCGCGATGCGAAAGCCCGCGTCGATCAGCCGCGCATTATTCTCGCTTCGTTCAAGATAGCGCGCCATCCAGAAGAGGCTGCCTGCGGTTTTGCCTAGCATCGCCGTCAGTCCTCCAACACCCAGGTGTCCTTGGTGCCGCCACCCTGGCTGCTGTTCACGACCAGCGATCCCCTCGTCATCGCGACGCGCGTCAGGCCGCCGGGGGTGATGGTGATGCCCTGCGGCGACATCAGGACAAAGGGGCGCAGATCGACATGCCGCGGCGCAAGGCCCTTTTTGGTGAAGATCGGCACCGTCGAAAGCGACAGGGTCGGCTGGGCGATATAATTGCCGGGGTTTGCCTCCAGCTTGGCGCGGAACGCGGCGATTTCCTTCCGGCTCGCGGTCGGTCCGACGAGCATTCCATAGCCGCCCGACCCGTGCACTTCCTTCACCACCAGTTCGGGAAGCCGGTCGAGCACCTCGCGCAGATGTTCGGGCTCGCTGCATCGCCATGTCGGCACGTTGGGCAACAGCGCCTTTTCGCCGGTGTAGAATTCGATGATGTCGGGCATGTAACTATAGAGCGCCTTGTCATCGGCGATCCCGGTCCCCGGCGCATTGGCAATCGTGATGCCGCCGGCGCGATAGACGTCCCATATCCCCGGCACCCCCAACATCGAATCGGGACGGAAATTCAGCGGGTCGAGAAAGTCATCGTCGACGCGGCGGTAAAGGACGTCGATCGCGCGATAGCCCTGCGTCGTGCGCATCGCGACCCGGCCATCGACGACGCGCAGGTCATGCCCTTCGACCAGTTCGGCGCCCATCTGATCGGCTAGGAAGCTGTGCTCGAAATAGGCGCTGTTGTGGATGCCCGGCGTCAGCACCGCGACGGTCGGCGTACCGCCGCACATCGGCGGCGCACAGGCCGACAGCGATTTCAGGAGGTTGATCGGATAGTCGCCGACCTCGCGCACCGGTACTTTCGCGAACAGCTCCGGAAACATCTGGAGCATCGTTTCGCGATTCTCGAGCATGTAGGACACCCCCGACGGGGTGCGGGCATTATCCTCCAGCACATAGAATTCGTCGGCGCCGGTGCGGACGATATCGATGCCGCTGATATGGGTATAGACGCCGCCGGGCGGATCCATGCCCATCATCATCGGCAGGAAGGCATCGTTGCGCGCGATCAACGCGGTCGGCACCCGGCCGGCACGCAAAATCTCCTGCCGGTGATAGATATCGTAGAGAAAGGCGTTGAGCGCGCGCACCCGCTGCTCGATCCCGCGCGACAGGCGCCGCCATTCGCCCGCCGCGATGATCCGCGGCACGACGTCGAACGGGATCAGCCGCTCGTCGGCGTCGGCCTCGCCATAGACGTTGAAGGTAATGCCAGTGGTGCGAAAAAAGGCTTCGGCCTGCTGCGTCTTGCGCTGGATGCGCTGGGCATCCTCGGCATCGAACCATTCGCAATATTCGCGATAGGGCGGCCTGGTCCCGCCATCCCCGGTTATCATCTCGTCGAAGAAGGAAATGCTCCGACCCTTTCCACGCAACAGCCACGCCAACCGCGCACGATAAACGCGGCGCCCTGTTCCGACCTGCTACGTCGCCCGGCGGCTACACGGCCACCAAGCTTATGGGAAAGATGCTAATCGCGCCGCCGCGCGATGGCAAGCGGCCTCGTCACGGCGCGAAGGGCCGCGCGCACCGGCGCGCGGCCCCGCCGTCCTATGCCGTCAAAGCTGCCCGTGGCAGTGCTTGTACTTGCGGCCCGAACCACAGGGGCACGGCGCGTTGCGGCTGATCTCCAGCGCGGCATAGGGATTTTCGCCTTCGGGAAGATCGGGGCGCGGCACCTGCATCGGCGGCAGCGTGTCGGCGATCACGCCCAGCGAGCCGCCGTCGATATCGGCGCTGTTGTCCTCGCCCGTGAAGGGATCGATGTGCGTGGTCAGGAAGTCCGGCAGGTCGGGCAGCGGCATCGGTTCGGGTTCCTGGAACTGGAAATCGATCCGCGCCACGGTGCGCGTCACATCCTCGCGGATATTCTGCAGCATCCGTTCGAACAGCCCGAAAGCCTCGGCCTTATATTCGTTGATCGGCTGCTTTTGCGCATAGGCGCGCAGGAAGATCGCCTGCCGCAATGCGTCGAGCGTCGCGAGATGGTCCTTCCAATGATGGTCCAGCGTCTGGAGCAGGATCGACTTTTCGATACCGCGCCAGCTTTCCTGGTCGACTTGCGCCGCCTTTTCGGCGGCGGCCGCGTCGGCCATCTGCTGGATGCGCTCCTCGAAGATTTCGGCATCGACCGCATCTTCCTGCATCCATTCATCGAACGGCGGGCTGAGGTCGAGGATGTTCGCCACCCGCTCCTTCATCGCCTCGATGTCCCATTGCTCGGGATAGCTGCCCGGCGGGCACGCATCGGCGACGATCGCATTGACCGTTTCGGCACGCATCGCCGTCATCGCGTCATCGACCGTTTCGCTGTCGATGATCTCGCCGCGCTGTTCGTAGATCACCTTGCGCTGGTCGTTCATGACGTTGTCATATTCGACGACCTGCTTGCGGATGTCGTAGTNACCTGCTTGCGGATGTCGTAGTTGCGCGCCTCGACCTTCTTCTGCGCGGTCTCGATCGCCTTCGACAGCCACTTCGATCCGATCGCTTCGCCATCCTCGAGATTCTTGTTCATCATCTTGGCGAACAGCGTGTCGGGACCGAAGATGCGAAGCAGATCGTCGTCGAGGCAGAGGTAGAATTTCGACAGGCCGGGGTCGCCCTGACGGCCCGAACGGCCACGCAGCTGGTTGTCGATGCGGCGGCTTTCGTGGCGCTCGGTGGCGAGCACGAACAACCCGCCGGCGGCCTTCACCGCCTCACGCTCGGCGGCGACTTCCTCGCGGATTCGCGCCTCGGCGGCGTCGCGTTCGGCGCCTTCGGGCATGTCCTTCAGCTCGTCCTCGATGCGGAATTCTTCGCTGCCGCCGAGTTTGATGTCGGTGCCGCGGCCCGCCATGTTCGTCGCGATCGTCACCGCGCCGGCGCGGCCGGCCTGCGCGACGATATGCGCTTCGCTTTCATGGAAGCGCGCGTTGAGGACGCTGTGCGGCACGCCTTCCTTTTCGAGATAGGAGGACAGAAGCTCGGACTTCTCGATCGACACCGTGCCGACCAGCACCGGCTGGCCGCGCTCGTTCGCATCGCGGATCGTGCGTGCGATCGCGCCGAACTTGTCGGTGATATTCTTGTAGAATTCATCTTCCTCATCGATGCGCGCGATCGGGCGGTTCGTCGGGATGGTGACGACGTTCATCTTGTAGATTTCGAAGAATTCGGCCGCCTCGGTCGCCGCGGTGCCGGTCATCCCGCTCAGCTTGGGATACATGCGGAAATAATTCTGGAAGGTGATCGAGGCGAGCGTCTGGTTTTCGGGCTCGATATTCACGCCCTCCTTCGCCTCGACCGCCTGGTGCAGGCCGTCGGACCAGCGGCGGCCATCCATCATGCGGCCGGTGAATTCGTCGATGATGACGACCTTGCCGTCCTTGACGATATAGTCGGTGTCGCGGCGGAACATCACGATGGCTTTCAGCGCCTGGTTGACGTGATGGACGACCTGCGTGTTCTCGATATCGTAGAGGTTGCTGCCCTGGAGCAGCCCGGCGTTTTCGAGCAATCGCTCGACATGCTCGGTGCCTTCTTCGGTCAGGCTGATCGACTTCGCCTTTTCGTCCTTCTCATAATCCTCTTCGCCGAGCTGGAGGACCACTTCGTTGACGCGGATATAGAGTTCGGATTTGTCGTCGGTCGGGCCGGAGATGATCAGCGGCGTACGCGCTTCGTCGATCAGGATCGAATCGACTTCGTCGACGATGCCGAAATTGAACGGGCGGTGGACCATCTGGCCGCGGTCATATTTCATGTTGTCGCGCAGATAGTCGAAACCCAGCTCGTTGTTCGTCGCATAGGTGATGTCGCTGTTATAGGCGGCGCGGCGTTCGGTTTCGTTGAGGTTGGGAACGATGATCCCGGTCGTCAGCCCCAGAAAGCCATAAACGGTGCCCATCCATTCGGCGTCGCGGCGGGCCAGATAATCGTTCACGGTGACGACGTGAACGCCCTTGCTCTCGAGCGCATTCAGATAGCAGGGCAAAGTCGCCATCAGCGTCTTGCCTTCGCCCGTCGCCATTTCGGCGATTTCGCCGCGGTGGAGAACGATGCCACCAATCATCTGCACGTCGAAATGGCGCATGCCAAGCGTGCGCTTTGCCGCTTCGCGAACCGTCGCAAAGGCTTCGGGCAGGATGTCGTCGAGCGTTTCGCCGGCATCGAGCCGGGCGCGGAACTTGGGGGTCTGCGCCTTCAGTTCCTCGTCGCTCTTCGCTTCCATTTCGGGCTCGAAGGCGTTGATCTTGGCGACGGTCTTGCGGATCGAATTGACGTAGCGGTCGTTGGACGAGCCGAACAGGCTCTTGGCAATGCTGCCGAACATGGCGGATTTCCTTGGATTATCGAAAAGGGTGGCGGACGCGCCGCACGAATATGCAGAAAAAGGCCCCGATCATTCGGAGCCTGGCCCGTCAGGGCATCGCCAAAAGGCTATTCGAGCGCGCGGTCGCTGCCGGTGAGGAGGCCGGGAAGATGCGGCGGAGCCGCCTTGCGCGGCTTGCCGCTGCCGCCGCTCGTCGTGCGGCGGGTCGGGGTAGCGGTGGTTGGTCGGCGTTCGCTATCGCTCGCCTCGGCCTTGTTCGCGCTTTCGGCGAGCAGGACCAGCGACCCCATTGCCACGGGCGTGGCAGGCGCCGCCATCGCCCGGTCCGCGGTCGCGAAGCCGGTGAGCAGCGCCAAAAGGGTCAGCAATAACCGCAAGAATCGCCCCTATTCCAATCCAACGCGCTGCATATAACGCGCTGCTGCATGAACATAGGGTGAAAAGGGGCGAAGGTCCAGAGGCGGCGTGACGGCCTGTGCCGCCTTCACGTGCCGCCCGAAGGACAGTCGGAGACCAGCGGCCCCTTTTGTTTCGCCTTCGTATCGATCGAATCGACCCGCATCGTGATGTGGCTGGACCGGAAGAATTCGGGCGAGGTTTCGCAGAAGCCTGTGACGAGGGCATCGGAAACCTGCTGCGGCGTTGCGTCGGCCCGCCATCCGTCGGGACCGGTGACCGTAATCACCAGCGTATTGTCCTCGGCATCCACTGCCTGAATCTGGATACCACCCTCGAATACCGTCCCGATTGTCGTGCGCATGGCCGCGACATAGTCGCCGATCGTCGGCGCGGCATTCGGAGCCTGTGCGGTTGCAGCCGCGGGGATCGAAACGACCGCCAGTGTCGCGGCCAAAAACAGCTTGTTCATCGTCTGATACTCCCCTGCCACCCCACCTGCTCCATATCGCCGCGCGCATCGCTGTCAAAGCCCGTTTGCGCCGGGCGCCGCGATTGCGCTTGACGGGCGCGTCAACTTCGCCTGTTCTCAGGGAGGACGGGATGGCACGGAAGGCGATATTCATCACCGGCGGCGGATCGGGCATCGGCCGCGCCACCGCGCAATATTTCGCAGCACAGGGCTGGTTCGTCGGGATCGCCGACGTCAACAAGCAGGGCATCGACGAAACCGCCGCGCTGCTTCCCGACGGCGCCTCGTCGCGCCACGTCATGGACGTACGCGACCGCGACCAATGGAAAGCTGCCCTTGCCGAATTCGCAGCCGCGAGCGGCGGTCGCCTCGACGTCTTGTTCAACAACGCCGGTATCGGATCGGGCGGCCAGTTCCTCGACATGCCGCCCGAAGAGGCGGACCGGCTGATTGCGATCAATTTCGGCGGCGTCGTCAACGGCATCTACATGGCGATGCCGTTGCTGCGCGCGACCCCCGGATCGGCGATCCTCAACACCGGATCGGCCTCGGGCTTCTATGGCGTCGCCGGGCTTGCCGTCTATTCGGCGACGAAGTTCGCGGTGCGCGGGCTGACCGAGGGGCTGGAGATCGAGTTCGCCAAATACGGGATCAAGGTTCGCTCGCTGATGCCCGGCTTCATCGACACGCCTTTGCTCGACCAGGTCAGCGCCGACAGCAACGAGCCGGCCCGCGACCGCCTGTCGGCGAGCGGTTTCGAAATCTCGCCGGTGCAGGATGTCGCAAAGGCAGCGTGGGATGCCGTTCACGGTGACCGCGTGCATGTCCCCGTCGGCAAGATGGCACGCCGCCTCGGCCGCCTCGCGCGCTTCTTCCCCGGCCTGATCGCCAAGCAATCGAAAAAGATCGACGGCCTTGGGGGCGCGGCGGCGCATTGACGCGCTGGTCGGCTTTCCGGCTGTGCCGAAACCTTTATAGAAAGCGGTTGGCGATGGTCCCGACGCCATCGACACCGCCTTCGACGACATCGCCCCGGACGATACGGCCCACCCCCGCGGGCGTGCCGGTGTAGATCAGGTCGCCGGGCCGCAGTTCGACATAGGCCGACAGTTCGGCAATGATGTCGGCCACCGGCCAGATCATGTCG
>NZ_MEFH01000162.1:0-6509 GCF_001725095.1 Sphingopyxis sp. SCN 67-31
ATCGACGAGGCTGAGCCGCGTCGTCGAAAAGCCCGGCGGGACGCGGTAGCCGTAAGACCCATAGGCATAGAGATGCATCAGCGCGCTGCCGTCGAGCTTTGTGCCCTTTTTATAGACGAGCGACGCGGGTATCATCGTCTTGCCGTCGCGGCTCGGCAGATTAACCCGTTCGGTTACATATTGCGTTGCATCGTAACCCGACGGGATTTCCTGCACCTTCAGTGTTTCGAGCGTGCCGGTCGCCAGATCATAATCATAGACGGTGTCGGGCGTGACCATCGATTCATAATCGAGCCGGAGCTTGTCCTGATGATATTCGGGATTGTCGCCGAGGCCCGCCACATAAGTGGCCTCGGGAAATTTGATCCGGCCGGGGGTCAGCGGCGCGTCATAGCGGCGGATATCGACCTGATCGAGCCCGTCCTCGCGCGCTTCGATGACGAAATAGTCGCGGAATATCGACAGGCCGGTGATGTAGCTATGGTCCGATCCGGGGATCAGCGTGGTCCACTTGCCCGGATCCTTCACGCTCGCGGTGGCGATGCGGAAGTTGGGATGCTCGTCATTGGTGTGGATGTAGAGCGTGCCGTCGCGCTCATCGACGCTGTACTCGCGGCCCTTCTGGCGCGCCGAGACCAGTTGCATCGGCGCCTCCGGATTGTCGGCGGGGAGCAGATAGACCTCGCTCGTCTCGTTATCGCCCGTCGCGATCACGATATAATTGTCGGCGGCGGTCTTGCCGATGCCGACCCCGAAACCGATGTCGGGTTCCTTGTAGAGCAGCTTGTCGTCGGCAACATTCGTCCCGAGCTTGTGCAGCCGGACATTGTCGGTGCGCCAATTCTCGTTCGCGAGGCCATAGAGGATCGCGTCGTTCCCCGACGTCCAGACGAGCGAGGACAGCGTTCCGGGGATGACGTCGGGCAGTTGTTCGCCCGTTTCGAGATTGCGGATGCGCGCCTCGAAGCGTTCGGAGCCATTGTCGTCGAAGGAATAGGCCATCAGCCGGCCGTCGGGGCTGATCGACAGTTCAGCGAGGCGGAAATATTCTTTGCCCTCCGCCATCGCGACCTCGTCGAGGATCAGCTGCGTCTCGCCCGCGCCGGACGCGGGCTTGCGATACCATTTCTTATATTCGGCGCCCTCGTCAAATTCGACCCAATAGAGCCAGTCGCCATCCTTCTGGGGCACCGACGAATCGGCTTCCTTGATGCGCCCCTTCATCTCCTGGAACAACGTCTCGACCAGCTGGGCATGCGGCTTCATCGCGGCATCGAAATAGGCGTTTTCGGCCTTCACATAATCGAGGATGTCCGCGTCATCGATCACCGGATAGCTCTGGTCGCGGAGCCAGAAATAGGGATCGGACAGCGTCTTGCCGTGCAGCGTGACTTGGTGCGGCCGCTTGTCGGCGACCGGAGCGGCGGGGCTGGTGGTCAATATCGTCTCTTTCTCTTCGGCGAATGCGCTGCCGGGCGCGACAAGCGGGGTGGTAATTGCGGCCAGAAACATCCAAATAGCGCGCATCAAGAAAACCCCCGCAGCGTCGCCCCGATCGGGCAGGAATTGGCTGCGATGTAGGAACAAGGAACAGCGCATGTCCACCCCCGACCATGCAGACCGCCTCGCCCGCCTGCGCGCCGAACTCGCGCGCCGCGGCCTCGACGGCTTTGTCGTGCCGATCAGCGACGAGCATATGAGCGAATATGTCGGCGCCTATGCGC
Organism: Sphingopyxis sp. SCN 67-31; assembly: GCF_001725095.1. Classification (NCBI taxonomy): domain Bacteria; kingdom Pseudomonadati; phylum Pseudomonadota; class Alphaproteobacteria; order Sphingomonadales; family Sphingopyxidaceae; genus Sphingopyxis; species Sphingopyxis sp. SCN 67-31. The sequence continues at coordinate 1,725 of NZ_MEFH01000162.1, forward strand.
AGCGCATGGCGTGGCTGACCGGCTTCGGCGGATCGGCCGGAACCGCCGCGGTGCTGCCGGCGAAGGCGGCGGTGTTCGTCGACGGCCGCTATACGGTGCAGGTGCGCGACCAGGTCGACGGATCGCTTTACGATTATGTCGGAGTGCCGCAGTCGAGCGTCGCCGAATGGCTGGGCGCCAATGTCAGCGCCGGGCAGAAGATCGGCTATGATCCGTGGCTGCACGGCATCGACTGGGCGCGCGGCCTGGCGGCGGCGCTGACCGCGAAGGACGCCAGCCTGATTGCGGTCGAGACCAACCCCATCGACGCGGTGTGGGACGACCAGCCCGCGCCGAGCGCCGCGCCGATCGCGGTCTATGATACCGAGCAGGCGGGGCAGTCGGCGGCCGACAAGCGCGGCGTGATCGCCGACTGGCTGAAGGCGCAGGGGCTCGACACCACGGTGATGACCGCGCTCGATTCGATCGCCTGGACCTTCAACATCCGCGGTGAAGACGTCAGCCACACGCCCGTCGGGCTTGCCTTTGCATTGCTCTACGACGACGCCACCGCCGACCTGTTCGTTGCGCCCGAAAAGATCACCGACGCGGTGCGCGCGCATCTCGGCAACAGCGTGCGCATTCACGACCGCACCGCCTTCGAGCCTGCGCTCGCGGCGCTGGCGGGCAAGCGTGTCGCGGTCGATCCCGACCGCGCGGTCGCGGCGATCTTCACCGCGCTCGAAGGTGCGGGCGCAAAGATCGCGCGCCACCGCGACCCGGCGGTGCTGCCCAAGGCGATCAAGAACAGCGCCGAGCTTGCCGGCACCCGCGCCGCGCACGTCCGCGACGGCGTCGCGGTCGCGCGCTTCCTCAAATGGATGGAAGAGGTCGCGCCGCAGGGCGGGCTCGACGAACTCGGCGCGGCGGCGAAATTGCGCGCCTTTCGCGACGAAAGCGGCGTTTTGAAGGATCTGTCCTTCGATACCATCTCGGCCGCCGGTCCCAACGGCGCGCTGCCGCATTACAAGGTCGATGAAACGACCAATCGCGCCATCGAGACGGGCACGCTCTATCTCGTCGATTCGGGCGGGCAATATGCCGACGGCACGACCGACATCACGCGCACCATCGCGATCGGCGAACCCAGCGCCGAAATGCGCCGCCGCTTCACGCAGGTGCTGAAAGGGCATATCGCGCTCGCAACCGCGCGCTTTCCCAGGGGAACGCGTGGCAGCCAGCTCGACATCCTCGCGCGCCAATATCTGTGGGCCGACGGGGTCGATTACGCGCATGGCACCGGCCACGGCGTCGGCACCTATCTGGCGGTCCACGAAGGGCCGCAGCGCATCGCCAAGCCCGCCGGCGGGCAGGCAGGAACCGAGGAGCCGCTCCACGCGGGCATGATCCTGTCGAACGAGCCCGGCTATTACAAGGCGGGCCATTTCGGCATCCGGATCGAGAATCTGGTGGTGGTTGAACCCGTCCGGATCGAGGGGGCCGAGGAGGATATGCTGGGCTTTGAAACGATCACCTTCGCCCCGATCGCGCGCAATCTGATCGTCGGCGCAATGCTGTCGCCCGCCGAGGCCGACTGGCTCGACGCCTATCATGCCGAGGTGGTCGAGAAGCTGTCGCCGGGGATGGTTGCCGCCGACCGCGAATGGCTGGCCGCCGCCTGCGCGCCGATCGATCGCGGCGTCGCCGCGCTCGCGGCCTGAGGGACGCGGCATGGATCGGGCCAACTGGGCAGTCCCGCGCGACGATTTTCGCGTCCAGCAGGATGTGCGCGTCCGCTTCAACGAGATCGACGGCCAGAATATCGTCTTCAGCGGCAATTATCTGATCTACGCCGATATCGGCGTGACCGAATATTTTCGCGCGCTGGGCGAGGGGCAGCCGGGTCCCTATTTTCACCAATATGGTACAGATATCCGCGAAGTGCATAGCGAAATCGACTATCACGCGCCGGCCCGGCTCGACGAGTTGATCACCATCGCGGCGCGTGTCAGTCACTTCGGGCGGACGAGTTTTACGCTGCACTGTGCGATATTTCGCGGCGCCGAACGGCTGACCGATATCGAGATCAGCTACGCCCATCTCGACCTCGACACGGGCAAGCCGACGGCGCTTCCGGGCAGCTTTATCGCCGAAGTCCGGCGATTCGAAACCCGCTTGCCCATTCAGGATTAAGGCAGGCGATTCGCGGCGAACGCCGCCGATTCGCGTTTCTCCACCAAAAAGGTCGAAAAAAAGGGCCGCCCGAGGGCGACCCTTGAAAGTTTTTGGGAGAGGATGCCTAAAAGGCAAGTGTGATATTGCACTGCACAATTGATTGTGCAACTGCGAAATAAGCATCCGGCATTGCAAAAATTGCAATCATTGGCATCGATAGCATGCAAAGCATGCAATCCCATTCCCGCGCGCACCCCCCTCGCAAATGGGCGCGACATCGCCTAGATTGGCGCCATGTCTATGCTCAAAAATTGGGATGTCGGCGGCGGCCTGTCGGATTTCTGGGCCTATATCCGCGAACCGCGCCCGCACCGCTGGACGGTGTGGGGCCTCGCGATCGTGCTGCCGCTGCTGATCTTCTACGGCTTTTCCAAATATCTTGTGCCCTATGAAAGGCCCAAGCCGCAGATCATCTATTTCGAAAACTGGAAGGCCGACCGCAGCGAAGCGGAGATACGCGCCGACTGGGTGGCACGCGCCAAGGAAACGACGCGCGCCAACGCCAAGCGCCGTGCCGAATTCCAGCGGCTCGCGGACATGATGGGGGTCGAGTATGACGCCAGCGAAGCCGAGAAGGTGACGCGCGAGACGCTGGGCAAGGAAGCCGACGCCATCGAAAAGAAACCCGAGCCGCCGAAGCGCTCGACGCTCGCCGAGCGGGCAGCGCGCGGCGCGGCGGCGCCCGCGACCCAGCCCTGACCCCGGTGCGCGCCGACGCCGACTGGATGGCCGCGGCGATCGCGCTGTCGCAGCGCGGGCGCCCCGAGGCCGCACCCAACCCCAATGTCGGCTGCCTGATCGTCAAGGAAGGCCGCGTCGTCGCGCGCGGCTGGACGCAGGCGGGGGGCCGGCCGCATGCCGAAGCGATGGCACTGGCGGCGGCGGGCGACGCCGCGCACGGCGCAACCGCCTATGTCAGTCTGGAACCCTGCGCCCATGCGAGCGCCCGCGGCCCGTGCTGCGCCGACTTGCTGATCGCCGCAGGCGTCGCACGCGTCGTCGTCGCCGCGCAGGATCCCGATCCGCGCACCGACGGACAGGGCATCGCCCGCCTGCGCGCGGCGGGAATTGCGGTCGATAGCGGCCTGCTTATCGGCGAAGCGCAGGCGGCGATGGCCCCCTGGTGGTCGCGCGCGACGCGCGGGCGGCCATTCGTCACGCTGAAACTCGCGACCTCGCTCGACGGCTGCATCGCGATGGCCGACGGGTCGAGCCGCTGGATCACCGGCGCCCCTGCCCGCGCGCACGCGCATCTCGAACGCGCGCGGCATGGCGCGATCCTGGTCGGCCGCGGCACCTTCGCGGCCGACGCGCCGACACTCGACGTCCGCCTGCCCGGACTTGCGTCGCGGAGCCCGCAGCGCCTGCTCCTGACGCGCGGCGATGCCCCCGACGGCTGGACCGCGCTCGCGGCGCCGGAGGCTATGGATGCGCTGCCGATCGATTCGCTGCTCGTCGAGGGCGGCGCCGGGGCGGCGGCCGCCTTTCTTGCCGCCGACCGCGTCGACCGGCTGCTTCTCTATCGCGCGCCGATCCTGATCGGCGCCGGCCGCCGCGCGCTTGGCGACATCGGCCTCGGCGATCTGGCGGGCGCGCACGGGCGCTGGCGCCCGGCCGACAGCCGGATGCTTGGCAGCGACCGGATCGACGTCTACGAGCGCATCAGGAAGGAATGACCGCTCCCATGTTTACCGGCATCATCACCGACATCGGCACCATCCGCAGCCGCGAGGATCGCGGCGACACGCGCCTCGTCATCGGCACCGGCTATGACGTCGACACGATCGACCTGGGCGCCTCGATTGCCTGTTCGGGCGCGTGCCTGACCGTCGTCGATAAGGGCGTCGATGACGGCAGCAATGGTCCCGGCGGCTGGTTCGCGATCGACGCGAGCGGCGAAACGCTGGCGCGCACCGCACCGGGCATGTGGGACGCAGGGCGCCGCCTGAATCTGGAGCGCGCGCTGCGCGTCGGCGACGAACTGGGCGGACATATCGTGACGGGACATGTCGATGCGGTCGGCCGGATCGTCGCGGTCGATCCCGTCGGCGACAGCGTCAAATTGACCGTCGAGGCACCGGCATCGCTCGCGCCGCATATTGCGCCCAAGGGGTCGATCACGCTCGACGGCATATCGCTGACCGTGAACGACGTCAGCGATCAGCCGGACGGTACCGCGCATTTCACGCTGAACATCATCCCGCACACGCAGGAGATGACGACGCTGAACGAAGTGGCGGAGGGACGTCCGGTCAATCTGGAGATCGACATCCTCGCGCGCTATCTGGCGCGGATGCAGGCGCGCGGATGAGCGACCCGCGCCGCAAGGCGATCGTCCGGCTGCGCATCGCGATCTGGGCCTGCGCCATCCTGTTGTTCGCGATCCAGTTCGTCCATCATGGAATCGGCCTGTTCCTGCCCGCGATGGCGCTCGCGCTCGTGCTGATCGCCGCGGCGATCCAGCATGTCGAAACGCGTCTGCGGCGGCCGGCCAAAAGCTATGCCCGGGTGGGCATCGCATCGGCCGCGGCGGCGCTGCTGTTCATCGCGCTGCCTGCCTATTGGCACGGC
>NZ_MEFH01000163.1:0-6484 GCF_001725095.1 Sphingopyxis sp. SCN 67-31
TGCGCCCCAGCCAGATCAGCACGACGCCCAGCACCGCCAGGACTGCGCCGTTGCGCGTCCACACGATGTCGCCCAGCATGAAACTGCTCGCGGGCCAGCGCACGATGTCGAGCCCCTGCAATATCCACAGCCCGCCCATCAGCACCATCGCGACCCCGACGATCGCCGCCAATCCTCTCACGATCTGCATGTCAGCCTCCCCTTTTTCTTGCAGGGAAGCTGACACAAAGCCGCGCCGCTGTCACGCGCGGCGCTGAAGCCCGATCAGCGGCCGCAGCCAGTCGATCCGCCGTCCGCCGAGATAAAAGGCCCAGCATCCCCCGACCGTCGCCGCGACGAGGATCAGGAAGGCCGGCAACGCCGCGACCTGCCCCTGCAACAGCCACCAGCCCACGACGACGATGATCGTCTGATGGATGATGTAAAAGGGGAACACCGCCTCGGCGAGCATGGCGCGCCTTGGATGGTCGCGGTTCGCAAAGCGGTCGGCAATCCCGACCAGCGCGACAATCGTCGCCCAGCCCTGCACCAGTCGCACGACCATGAAGATCGTCACGATTCCCGCCGGGGCCGGGCCTTCGTCCGGCGCGCTCCACATCGCCCAGGCGATATAGCCATAGGCGGCGACCGCGAGCGCCGCCGCCGCCGGCCAGCAGCGCGCGACGCTTTCGAAAAGCACCGGCCGCTCGCGAAGTAGCCAGCCGATAAAGAAGGGCACGAGGGAATGGAGATGGTTCGGCCCGTCGTCGACCAGCGCGTGCGTCTCGCGATAGCCGGGAAAGGCGAACAGGATGGCGAGCCACGCGGCGAGCGGCGCAATCAGCAACCCCCAGCCGCCAAACAACCGCGCCGCACCATCGGCGATCTTGGTCCGCGCCCGATCGGGCACCAGCACAAGTGCCGCGACCGCGAGCAGCGTGTAAGCGAACAGATAGACGACGAACCACAGATGCTGCCACGTCGGCAGCACGATCCCGTCGAGCGTTCCGAAGCGGAAATAGTCGTGGACCCAGAAGTAGCCGAAACCATGCGCATAACCATGCTGGGTCGCCAACTCGATCCACGGCTGCACCGGAATGACGACGATGATCCCGAAGGCGAGCGGGATCAGCAGCCGTGCGCTACGCGACCGCAGGAATGCCCCCGCGCCGCCGAGCTTGGCGAACAGCGCGGCGCTGGCATAACCCGACACGAGGAAGAGCAGCGGCAATCGCCAACTGTTCGTCGCCATCATCGGGATTTGCACCCAGTCCATCGGATGCGGCGTTTTGACATGCCACCCCCAAGGCACGAAATACATCCCGATATGATAGAGGATGAGCAGCGCGAACGCGCCGATGCGCAACCAGTCCATCCCATAATGCCGTGTCGTCACCATACCCAAATCTCCTTTGCCGGGGCCCGCTGCAGCCGCTAATCGGGATGGCGGCAGCCGGGCGACGGCGGCGGGACGAATTGCGGAGCCGATGTGACGGAGAAGGACGGGCGAGGGACGAGCGGCGGCGCGACCGGGACGAGCGGTTTCGGCCCGCGCGCGCTGACCTTGCTCGCCTTCGGGGCGCTGCTCGCCTACGGACTCATCCGTATCACCTCGAACGTCTATTCCTATCTTGCCGACCGCCGCGCGGCGGGCGTCGATGTGACCGCGGCGACCGCATGGACTTACGAAAGCACCAGCCTGCTCGCCTGGGCGCTGATGATGATCGTCTGCTGGTTCAGCGTCCGCACCGTCCGCCCACCGCGCTTCGGCTGGCGCACGGCGGTCGCGATCCATGCCGCGCTCGCCTTTCCTGTGTCGCTCGCGCATATCGCGCTGATGGTCGGCTTTCGCATGCTCGCGTGGCGGCTATCGGGTGGCACCTATCATTTCGAATCGCCCGACGGGACGCCGGTCTTTTATGAATTGCGCAAGGATCTGGCGACTTATGCCGAGCTGATCCTGCTCATGTTCCTGATGCAGTGGCTGATCGACCGTTACGCAATGCCGCCGGTCGCAATCGTCGCGCCGACGACGCTCGCGGTCGGCGACGGATCGGTCACGCACCACTTGCCGGTCGCCGAGATCGAGCATGTCACCGCAGCGGGCAATTATGTCGAGATCGCATGGCGTGGCCAGCGCCTGCTCCACCGCGCGACATTGAGCGCGATCGAAGCCGAACTGGCCCACGCGGGCTTCGTCCGCATCCACCGCGGACGCATCGTCCGAAAACAGGCGGTCCGGCGCGTCGTCACACACAAGAGCGGCGATTTCGAGGTCGAGATGGAAAGCGGCGAGATGCTCCGCGGCAGCCGGCGATTCCGGGAGAATCTGGAGGGCTGAAACGCCTTAATCGAGCACCCGCCACGCCAGCTCGGCGAACTCGCAAAGCAGCGGCCGCGTATCCCTGGGATCGATGATGTCCTCGACCCCGAATTTCTCAGCGGTGCGGAACGGCGAGCGGACGCGGTTGAGCCGTTCGCGGATCGCTTCCAGATGCGCCGCTGGATCCTCCGCCGCCTCGAGCTCGCTCTTGTACGCGACCTCGACCCCGCCCTCGATCGGCAGGCTGCCCCAGTCGCCCGAGGGCCACGCAAAGCGGTACTGGAAGCGCTCGGCGTTCGACATCGCGCTGCCCGCGATGCCATAGGCGCGCCGCACGACGACCGACGCCAGCGGCACGCTCGCGCGGTAGATTGCATTCATCGCCTGCACGCCATAGCGGATCGTCCCCGTCCGCTCGGCCTCGCCGCCGATCATGAAGCCCGGATTGTCGACCAGATGGACGATCGGCAGCCGGAACTGGTCGGCGAGCTTCACGAAGCGCTCGGCCTTCTCGCTCGTCTTGGCGTCCCACGATCCGCCCAGATAGGTGGGATCGCTCGCCAGCACCGCGACCGGATAACCGTCCAATCGCGCGAAGGCGGTAATCACCGCCCGCCCCCAACGCGCGCCCATTTCGAAGAAGCTGCCCTGGTCGAACACCGCCCCCGCGATGCGCCGCATCGAATAGACCTGCTTTGCCTCGCGCGGAACGACCGACAGCAGCGCCTCGTCGCGGCGGTCGACCGGATCGCTGCACGGCGTCCGCATCGCGCGCTCGTGGATCGACGACGGCAGGTAGGACAGGAACCAGCGCGCCCGCGCAAAGGCCTCGGCCTCCGACGCCACCTCGTCGTCGACGACGCCGTTGCGCGTATGCACATCGACCCCGCCCAGCTCCTCCCGGTCGAGCGTGTCGCCGATCGCCGCGGCGACCGCCGGGCCGGCCGCGAACAGTTGCGACAGGCCGCGCACCATGATGCTGTAGTGGCTCGCGACGACGCGCGCCGCGCCCAGCCCCGCGGTCGGCCCGAGCGCCAGCGCGACGACGGGCACGGTATCGAGATTGGCGATGATCTGGTCCCAGCCCGGAACATGCGGGATATAGGTATAGCCCATATCCTCCAGCGTCTTCACCGACCCGCCGCCACCGGTGCCGTCGATCATGCGGATCAGCGGCAGGCGATATTCGTGCGCCATCGCCTCGCACTGGATGAACTTGCGGTGCAGCGCCGCATCGGCCGCGCCGCCGCGCACGGTAAAATCATCGGCACTCGCGACCACCGGCCGCCCGTCGATATTGGCCCGCCCGAAGATGAAATTGGACGCGGCGAGGTCTTCGAGGGTGCCGTCGGGGCCATAAGCCCCCCGCCCCGCGATCTTGCCGATCTCGCGAAAGCTGCCCGGATCGACGATCGCCGCGAGCCGCGCGCGCGCGTCCATCTTGCCGCGGCTGTGCTGGCGCGCGACCTTCTCTTCGCCGCCCATCTTTTCGGCCATCGCGCGCCGCGCGGAAAGCTCGTCGACTTCCTTTTTCCAGCTCATACCGATCAGGCTAGCTTACGTTGACGGAAACGTCATTCCGATTCTTCGCGCGCGCTGCTACCGTCGCGCGATGACCCGCTGCTTCGCCCTCGCGCTTGCCGCCGCGCTCGCTCTGACATCCCCTCTTTCCGCCGCAGCGGCGCCGCGCGCGATGCCCGGTTTTGCCGAACCCTACAAGACCGACGCTTTCGATCCCGACGACGATCCGATGGCCGCCATCGACGCCGCGCTCGCTGCCGCCAGAGCAGCGGGCAAGCACGTGCTGCTCGTCATGGGGACGGGCACCTGCCACGACAGCGCGTGGCTCGCCAATCTGCTCGCGACAGATCGGTTCGCCCCGGTGCGGAGCCGCTATATCGTCGTGTTCGCCGATGTCGGGATGCCGCACGCCGGCCTCGTCCGGCATCCCGAGGTTCCGGCGCGCTTCCGCTTCAAGATCAAGGGCACCCCGACCGTCGCGGTCCTCGACGGCGACGGCCGCGTGCTCAACCGCAAGGCGGCGCCCAGATGGCGCAACGCCGCGAGCCGCAGCGACGACGACATCTATAACGAACTTATGGGAGAGGAAAACTGATGGCGGATATGAACCTTGGCGGTCGCACCGCGCTCGTTACCGGGGCATCGCGGGGGATCGGACGCGGCATCGCGCTGGCGCTCGCCGGGGCGGGCGCCGACGTTGCGGTCAACTACACCCGCGACGCGGACGCCGCCGCCGAAACCGTCGCGGCGATCCAGGCGCTCGGCCGCCGGGCCAAGGCCTATCAGGCGTCGGTCACCGACGAGGCGGCGAGCGCTGCGATGGTCGCCGCGATCGAGGATGATTTCGGGCCGATGTCGATCCTGATCAACAATGCCGGCATCGCCAGCCGCGGCCGGACGGTCGCCGACACCGACGCCGCCGAGGTCGAAAAACTCCTTGCCGTCCACGCGGTCGGCGCGCACCGGCTGAGCCGCCTCGCGCTGCCGCAGCTTCGCCAGCATGCGCGCAGCGACGTGATCGTCATTTCCAGCGTCGCCACGCTCCAGCACAGCGCCAACAGCGCGCCCTACACCATGGCCAAGGTCGCGGGCGAAGCGCTCGCCCTCGCGCTTGCCAAGGAAGAACTGCGGAACGGCGTGCGCGTCAATATTGTCGCTCCGGGCCTGACGATCAGCGACATGGGCGAACGTCTGGCGCAGGCGATCACGGGTAATCCGGACATTCACCATCTCGACGCCAAATTCCCCTTCGGCCGCGTGTCCGATCCCTCCGACGTCGCTGCGGCGGTGCTCTGGTTCGTCAGCGATGCCAACCCCTATTGCTCGGGTCAGAAACTCAACATCGACGGCGCGGGGCAGGCGACTTTCCGATAGGCCCTTCTCGTCATTGCGAGCGGCGGAGCCACGTGGCAATCGAGAGTAGTGCAAATCACCCTGGATTGCTTCGCTCCGCTCGCAATGACGACCTAATGCAGAGATCGACCGTATGAAATTCATGGCCGCCGCCGCGCTCGCGCTCACCCTCGCCGGCTGTACCACGGCGCAGTCGCGCGAACCGCGCGCAGCCGCCGAGAGTCCCGCCCCCGACGAACCGATGTTCACCCCCACCGAGGTCGAAAGCCGCGGTTCGGTGATGGTCGGCGGCGTCGCCATCCCCTATCGCGCCGTCGCGGGCACGCTGATCGTCCACCCCAGGGGCTGGGACGACACCGTCGCCATCGAACGCAAGAGCGACAAGGATGCAGCCGCCGAGGTTCCGGCGTCCGAAGCCTCGATGTTTTACACGGCCTATTTCAAGGAGGGCGCGCCCGCCGAAACGCGGCCGATCACCTTTCTGTTCAACGGCGGGCCCGGATCGCCGACCTTGTGGCTCCACATGGGCGCCTATGGCCCCCAGCGCGTCGAAACCCCCGATCTTGCTCATGGCAGCGCGCCCTATCGCACCGTTCCCAACGAGCACAGCCTGCTCGATGTCTCCGACCTCGTCTTTATCGATGCCCCCGGCACCGGCTTCAGCCGCGTCGCCGGCAAGGACAAGGAAAAGGCATGGTTCGGCGTCGATCAGGATATCCACGCCTTCACGGTCTTCGTCCGCGATTTCCTGTCGAAATACGGCCGCTGGAAATCGCCCAAATATCTTTACGGCGAAAGCTATGGGACGATGCGCGCCGCGGGGATGACGCTGGCGCTGCAACGGCAGGACATCGACCTCAACGGTGTGATCCTGCTTTCGGACATTTTGAACTGGGATCTCGTTCCCGACGATCCGCAAGTCAATCCGGGGGTGGACCTTCCCTATATCGTCTCGCTGCCGACCTATGCCGCGACCGCCTGGTATCACAAGCGCGCGGGCGCGGGACGCGAGCTCGCGCCGTTTTTGAAAGAGGTCGAGGCCTTTGCGACCGGCGACTATGCGATCGCGCTGCTCAAGGGCAATAACCTGCCCGATGCCGAACGACAGTCGATGGCGGCCAGGCTCCACGGATATACCGGCCTCCCGGTCGACTATCTGCTCAAGACCAATTTGCGCATCGAATATGGCGCGCTGCAAAAGGAGCTGCTCGCCGACAAGAGCGAAACCACCGGCACGCTCGACACCCGATTCACCGGGGCGACGCTTGATCCCTTGAGCAAGACCGCATCCTACGATCCGCAGGGCAG
>NZ_MEFH01000164.1:0-6375 GCF_001725095.1 Sphingopyxis sp. SCN 67-31
GCTGTCCCCCATCGATCGACTGCTCGCGATCATGCGTCAGTTGCGCAATCCCGATGGTGGGTGTGAGTGGGATTTGGCGCAGGACTTCACAACGATCTCACCTTACACGATCGAGGAAGCCTATGAGGTTGCCGACGCCATAGCCTCCGGATCGCCCGATGCGATTTGCGACGAGCTTGGCGATTTGCTGCTCCAGGTCGTCTTTCATGCCCAGATTGCCACCGACAAAGGCCTGTTCGGGTTCGACGACGTCGCCAATGCGATCAGCGACAAGATGGAACGGCGCCACCCGCATATCTTCGGCGATGCAACGACGCATGACGTTCGCCAGCAATGGGAACAGATCAAGGCGGCCGAGCGCAGCGCCGACGGCGCCAAAAGCGTGCTCGACGGCGTGGCGTTGTCACTGCCGGCGCTGCTGCGCGCCCAAAAGCTGCAAGGCCGCGCTGCGCGGGCGGGATTCGACTGGCCCGATATCGACGGACCGCGCGCCAAGATCGCCGAAGAACTGGAAGAAGTCGAAACGGCCCCCGACGACGCAGCGCGTGCGGAGGAAGTTGGCGACCTGCTCTTCGCGGTCGTGAACTATGCGCGGCACCTCGGCGTCGATGCCGAAAGCGCACTCCGTGACGCCAACGCCAAGTTCGCGCGCCGCTTCATGGCCGTCGAAGCACGCGCCGGCGCCGACATGGCGCATATGCCGCTCGATGCGCTCGAAGCGCATTGGCAGGCGGTCAAGGCTTCGGAAGCCCCTTAGCCGGCCAGAGGCGGCGGAAGCGGGCCTGATCGGCGGGATCGAGCCGAACGGTGAGCACATGCCCCTCACCCTCTGCCCTGTTATCAAGGACTTCGCCGCGGGCGTGGAGCCAGGCAAGCGCCTCCCCTTCGTCAAAGCCGAGAAAAATCTGCTGTATTTCGTGCCCTTCGGTTAGCCGCGCCGCCATCAGCGTCCGCGCCGCCTCGACGCCCTCACCCGTGAAGGCCGAAATGACCGCGACGTCGCTGCGCCGTGCGGCAATCTCGACGATCTCGGCGCGCCGCTCCGGCCCCGCAGTGTCGATCTTGTTCCAGATTTCGATCTGCGGAATCGGGTCGGCGGCGTCCTCCCCTTCCCCGTCCTGCGGCCCATTGACCCCGAGCGAGTCGAGGATCGCCTTGACGTCGTCATATTGCGCGTCGCTGTCGGGATGGACGATGTCGCGGACATGGACGATCAGATCGGCCGTCGTCACTTCCTCGAGCGTTGCGCGGAAGGCGGCGACGAGTTCGGTCGGAAGGTCGGAGACGAAGCCGACCGTGTCGGAGAGGATTGCCTTGTCGATCCCCGGCAGGCGGATTTCGCGCATCGTCGGATCGAGCGTCGCGAACAGCATATCTTCCGCCATGACGTCACTTCCCGTCAGGCGATTGAAAAGCGTCGATTTTCCGGCGTTGGTATAGCCGACGAGCGCGACGACGGGCCAAGGTGCCCGCTGCCGCTTGGCGCGTTGGAGTTGGCGCGTGCGCCGCGCATCGTCGAGCTGGCGGCGGATGCGCGCCATACGATTGCGGATCATCCGGCGGTCGGCCTCGATCTGCGTTTCGCCGGGGCCGCCGAGGAAGCCGAAGCCGCCGCGCTGGCGCTCGAGGTGGGTCCAGCTTCGCACCAGCCGTCCCGCCTGATAGTCGAGATGTGCCAGTTCGACCTGCAATCGCCCCTCGGCGGTCGCGGCGCGCTCGCCGAATATCTCGAGGATCAGGCCGGTGCGATCGATCACCTTCGTTCCGAAGGCGGTTTCCAGATTGCGCTGCTGGATCGCGGTCAGCGCGGCGTCGACGATGACAAGTTGCACGTCGTGCGCCGCAATCGCGGGCTTGATAGCCTCGATCTGACCGACGCCGATCAGCGTTGCCGCGCGCGTCTGGCGGAGGCGCAGCGGATGCGCTGCCACCACCTTGAGCCCGATCGCGACCGCGAGCCCTTTCGCTTCCTCGACGCGCGCGTCGAGATCGCGCGACAGGCGCTGGCCGTGCCATTCGGGCACGACAAGCAGCGCGGGCGCACCGCGCGTTACCTCTTCGGCGCTATCGGACATCGGGTCGATCAGGCGTCGCCGTCGGCTTCGCCATTGTCGGTCAGATTGATCGGGCCGTTGGGCTGAACCGTCGAAATGGCGTGCTTGTAGACAAGTTGCACCTGGCGTTCGCGTTCGAGCAGCATGCAGAACAGATCGAAGGCGACGATATCACCCTGCAGCATGACGCCGTTGACAAGGAACATCGTCACCGACTCTTCGGAACGGCGCACCGCATTCAGGAAAACGTCCTGAAGCGCCTTGCCCTTGGCGGTGGGAACTTCGCGCACATCGGCGCCGAGCGAGGCCAGGTCGAAATCATGCGACGGCATGATCGTCGAGATCGCGTGCTTGTACACGAGCTGCGACTGGCCGTCGCGGCGGAGCAAGAGCGAGAAATTGTCGAACCAGGTGATTATTCCCTGCAGCTTCACGCCCTTGACGAGAAACATCGTCACCGGGGTCTTGCTGCGACGCAGAGCGTTGAGAAAAAGATCCTGAAGATTCTGGTTTTTATCGGACACATTTGCCTCCTGTTTTTGGCGGCCGAGCCGCGGGTTCGATGCGCCGACGATGAGCCCCTTGTCGTCTTCGCAGCCGCAATATGCGGCAAAGAGCGGATCAGGTCTAGGGTAAAGCCACTACCCTTCGCCGTCCTGATTCTCGGTCAATCCCAACAGCTTCAGCTTTCTATGGAGAGCCGAACGCTCCATCCCGATAAAGGCTGCGGTGCGCGAGATATTTCCCGAGAAGCGATTGATCTGGATGCGCAGATATTCGCGTTCGAAATTCTCGCGCGCCTCCTTGAGCGGAATCGCGGTGATCGATTCGCTGTTGGGCAGAATATCGGTGCCGCCGCGGACCAGCTCCGAAGGCAGCATATCGGCATCGATCCGGCCGAGCCGATCGCTCGGCGCGAGGATCATCACTCGCTCGATCACGTTGCGCAATTCGCGCACATTGCCGGGCCATTCATGCGCCTGGAGCGCCGCCATCGCCTCCGAGCTGATCTCGGGCGGCGGCACGCGCCGTTCGGCGGCATAACGGCCGACGAAATGGTCGCAGAGGCTCGCAATATCATCGCGCCGCTCGCGCAGCGGCGGAATGTGCACGGGCACGACATTGAGGCGGTAATAGAGATCTTCGCGAAAGCGCCCTTCCGCGATTTCGCTCATCAAGTCGCGCGCGGTGCCCGAAATGATGCGCACATCGACGCGGATCATCGTTCGCCCACCGACACGCGTGAAGCTCTGGTCGGTCAGGACGCGCAAGATCTTGCCCTGCGTCGTCAGCGGCATGTCGGCGACTTCGTCGAGGAAGAGCGTCCCGCCATGCGCCTGTTCGAGCAGACCGACGCGGATCGCCCCGTCGTCGCTTTCCGACCCGAACAATTCGATCTCGACCGTTTCGGGGTCCATCCGGGCCGACGATATGACGCGGAAAGGTGCATTCTGTCGCCCGCTCCAGCCATGGAGCACGCGCGCCGCAACCTCCTTGCCGACGCCGGGAGCGCCGGTGACGAGCACCCGGCTGCCGGTTCCCGCCACGCGTTTCAGCGTCGCGCGGACATTGTTGATCGCGGTGCTGCTGCCCGTGAGTTCGTCGGCGGGACCGGCCTTTTCGCGAAGCTGTTCATATTCGAACTTCAGCCGCTCGCTCTCGGTCGCGCGCGCGACGAGGTGCAACAGACGCTCGGCCTCGAACGGCTTTTCGATGAAGTCGTAGGCGCCGCGGCGGATCGCCGCGACGGCGGTGTCGAGACCGCCATGGCCCGAAATGACGATGATCGGCAGCGTCGGGTCGAATTCCTTGATCGCCTCGACCAGCCCCAATCCGTCGAGCCGCGACCCCTGCAGCCACACGTCGACCAGCGCGAGCGACGGGCGCCGCTGGCGGATCGCTTCGAGCGCGGCATCGCTGTCGGAGGCGGTCCGCGCTTCATAGCCTTCGTCTTCCATGACGCCGGCGACCAGTTCGCAAATGTCGCGTTCGTCGTCGACGATCAAAATATCAAGCGCCATGTTCTTCTCTGTCCTGCCGGTTTCTGATGCGCCCCGGCACCGATTCAATCTGCCCTGTTGGAACTCCCCCGCCCTTGCCAGCCAATGGCCGCAGGCGATCGGCGTGCAGCGTCAGCGTGACCTGCGTCCCCCGCCCTTCCGGATTGTCCGAAAATTCAAGCTCGCCATAATGTTGCTCGACGATCTTCTTGACGATCGCAAGGCCGAGCCCCGTCCCGCCCTGCCGCGTGGTCATATAGGGTTCGGCGATCGCGTCGCGCGCCTCGGGCAGCCCGATGCCATCATCGGTGACGCGGATGACCACCGCATCCTGCGGGCCGATGTCGAGTTCGGCGCGGATATGGCCCGAAACCGGGCCATCCGATTTTTTCGTATTTTCCTCGATGGCCTCAACCGCATTTTTGACGATGTTCGTCAGCGCTTGCGATAGCAGGCGGCGGTCGCAGACGAGCGGCTCGATCTCGTTCGGCGTCTTGACGCTGAATATGATGTCGGGCTTCGCGACCTCGAACAGGAACACCGCCTGGCGCAGGATGTCGCGCACATCCTCGACCCCGAAGGTCGGTTTCGGCATTCGCGCGAAGCTGGAAAATTCGTCGACCATGCGGCGCATATCGTGGACCTGCCGCACGATGGTGTCGGTCAGCTTGCGGAAGGTTGCGGCATCGCCCTCGACCTTTTCGCCGAAGCGGCGCTGCAAGCGTTCGGCGGCGAGCTGGATCGGGGTCAATGGATTCTTGATCTCATGTGCAATGCGGCGCGCGACGTCGGACCAGGCGGCGCGGCGCTGATCGAGCAGCTGCTGGGTGATATCCTCGAAGCTCAGCACGAAGCCGTCGCCTTGCGCGACCGCCTTGGCCGCGAGCGTCGCGGGTTCGGCATCGCGGCGGGCCAGCTGAACGATCCCTTCCTGCTCCCCGCCGCTCAGGAGCGCGGCCAGTTCGGGCGCGACATCGCCGAGGGGTTGCCCGGTCAAGGTCTCGGCGCTTTGCCCGATCAGGCTTTCGGCGGCGGCATTGGCGAGAAGAATGCGATGCTGCGCATCGACCGAGACGACCGCCGAGGAGACGCCGCTCAGCACTGCCTCGATAAAGCTGCGCCGCGTTTCGAGCTGTTCATTGACGTTGACGAGCGCGCTCGTCTGTCCCTCAAGCTGCTCGGTCATGCGATTGAAGGCGCGCGTCAGCACGGCAATCTCGTCGTCGCGGGCCGGCGGCGTGACGCGCACCGAAAGATCGCCCCTCGCCGCGGTGCGCGTCGCGACGATCAGGGTGCCGAGCGGGCGCGTAATGCGGTCGGCGACTACGATCGCAGCGACAACTGCAAGCGCCAGTAACAGAAGCGAGCCGAGATAGAGCGCGCCGTTGAACTGGAGCTGGAGCTGCTGCGATCGCTGGAACAGATCGTTATAGTCGGCGAGCACCGTGCTGGCGCGCATCGACTGTTGGAACCCCGGCACATTGGCGTCGCGCGACGCATAGACATAAGCCCGCGGCTGGCGCGGAAGTTTTGTCACCGCTTCGATGCGGTCGGGCTGAACATTCACGACGACCTGTTCGCCGGCGTCGAGGCGCTTGACCGTCGCAGGCGTCAGGCGGCTTTCGACTGCGCGTTTGTCGGGGTCGATCATCGCGGCCGTGCGCGGAATGCCGTCGGTTCCGATCTCGATGATCGCGGATTCGTTCAGGCTGCGCACCACAACCTGCTGGAAATAATAGTCGGAAAATTCGGGACTATCGATCGCAACGCGGCCGAGTTGGTCGCTCAAATCCTTAGCCATCGCGAAGGTATTGGCGCTGACTTCGCGCTGATTTTCCTGATAATATCCCTGCGCCAGACTGGCGGCATTTTCGAACATGCCGCGCGAGCGGTCCGAGAACCAGAAATCGACCCCGAACTGGAACAACAGCGAGGCGAAGATCACCACGAGCAGCGTCGGCGTTGCAGCGATCAAGGAAAACAGCGCCACGAGACGCACATGCAGCCGCCCGTTGCCGCCGTCCATCGTGCGTTCGGCGCGCGCACGGGCCACGCGGCTGCCGATCAGGACGATGAGCGCCATCGCGGGAACGAGGTTGGCGACCATGATCGCCGCGACGAGCGCCGGGGTCAGCAGCCGCTCGCTCTGCGCGTCGCCGGTGACGAAGATGTAGGTACCGATCGCGACGCTCGCGATCAGCGCGAGCGTATAATATTCGGGTGCGCCGAACCGCCACCAGCCGCTCCGCGCGTCCGTATCACCGGGTTCGCCGTCAAGAGCCGAGGGGAAAGGCTGCGTCATTGTGGCTGCGATACGACAA
>NZ_MEFH01000165.1:0-6345 GCF_001725095.1 Sphingopyxis sp. SCN 67-31
GCCGGGATCGCGAACCAGCGCCTTGCGCTGCATCGCAGGGTCGATCTGCCCATGGAGCCGGTGGACGACAAGCGGCAGACCCGCCGCCTCGACCGCCGCCGCCGCGCGTTCGATGTCGGCGGCGCCGGGCAGAAAGGCGAGCATGTCGCCTTCCTTCTCGTCGGCCAGCGCCTGACGCACCGCCGCAAGCACGCTCGCTTCCAGCCGATCCTCGGCGCGGCGCCCGATATGGCGCAGATCGAGCGGCCAGCTCTTGCCTTCGCTCTTGACCACCGGCGCATCGCCGAGCAGCGCCCCGAAGCGCGCGCCGTCGAGCGTTGCCGACATTGCCACGAGCCGCAGATCGTCGCGCAGCCCCTGCTGCGCATCGATTGCGAGCGCGAGCGCGAAATCGCCGTCGAGGCTGCGTTCGTGGACTTCGTCGAACAACACCGCCGACACGCCTTGCAGTTCTGGATCGGAAAGAATGCGGTTGCGGAACAGACCCGGCGTCATCACCAGAAGGCGCGTCGCCGCAGACTGCTTGCTGTCGAGGCGCGTCGCATAGCCGACCGTCCCGCCGACCGCTTCGCCCATTTCCTCGGCAATGCGCTCGGCCGCCGCCCGCGCCGCGAGGCGCCGGGGCGAGAGCAGCCACACCGCGCCCTTGCACCACGGTTCGCGCAGCAAGGCCGGCGCGACGCGCGTCGTTTTGCCCGCGC
Source organism: Sphingopyxis sp. SCN 67-31 (assembly GCF_001725095.1). Classification (NCBI taxonomy): domain Bacteria; kingdom Pseudomonadati; phylum Pseudomonadota; class Alphaproteobacteria; order Sphingomonadales; family Sphingopyxidaceae; genus Sphingopyxis; species Sphingopyxis sp. SCN 67-31. The sequence goes on from NZ_MEFH01000165.1 coordinate 702, forward strand.
CCGGCGGCGCGACGACGACGGCGTTGGGCTTCAAGAGCAGCGCCGCCATGATGTCGGGCAGCACCGCGTCGATGGGCAGGAAGGGCCCGGCGGTCGTCATCGCCGCCTCAATAGGCGCGGGCGACCGCAAAGGCGACGGCTTCGGTCAGCGCCGCCTTGGCCTGGCTGCTGCGAAAGCCCCCGATGGCATCGACCGCGCGCTGACCATAATGCCGCGCGCGCGCCAGCGTGTCGGCGATCGTGTCGTGCTTGAGCAGGAGCGAGGTCGCATAGGCGAGATCGTCGTCCGAAGCGCGGTGGCCGACGATGGCCTGCTTCCAGAATTCGCGTTCTTCGGCGCTGCCGCGCGCGTAGGCGAGGATGACCGGCAGGGTGACCTTGCCGTCGCGGAAATCGTCACCGACGCCCTTGCCCATCGTTTCGGCGTCCGAAACATAGTCGATCGCATCGTCGACAAGCTGGAAGGCGATGCCCAGATTGCGGCCGTATGCGTCGAGCGCTGCCTCGGTCGCCTCGTCGCGCTCGGCAACGACCGCGGCGATCTTGCACGCGCTGGCAAACAGTTCGGCGGTCTTGGCGTTGATGATCGCGAGATATTGGTCCTCGCTGGTTTCGACACGGCGCTGCGCCGAAAGCTGGTTCACTTCGCCTTCCGCGATCACCGCCGAAGCATGGCTGAGGATCTTGAGCACCTTGAGCGAGCCGTCCTCGACCATCAGTTCGAACGAACGCGCGAACAGGAAATCGCCGACGAGCACCGACGCGCTGTTGCCCCAGATGATATTCGCGGTCTTGCGCCCGCGGCGCAGGTCCGATCCGTCGACGACATCGTCGTGGAGCAGGGTCGCGGTATGGATGAATTCGACCGCGGCGGCGAGCTTGCAATGGCGGCGCCCGGGATAGTCGAGCAACTGCGCGCAGGCGAGCGTCAGCATCGGGCGCATCCGCTTGCCACCGCCCGCGATCAGATGGCCGGCGAGTTCGGGAATGAGCGGAATTTCGGACTGCATTCGGTCGAGGATGACCGAATTCACCTCGTTCATGTCGGCGGCGACAAGCGCCATCATCGGATCGAGCGAGGGCGGACGGTCGCCGTGGAGCTGATGGATTTCGGCAGTCATGACACGGGCTGCCTTGGCCGTGCGCCTGCAATTTTGCAACGACTTTCGGCTTGCCACCCGCCCCCCGCCGGTGCCAAGCGTGCCCGACGCAAGAGGAGCCGCGCATGGACGATCAACTCAGCCGCTACCGCCAGAGCATCGACAATATCGACGCGGCGCTCGTCTACATGCTCGCCGAACGGTTCAAGGTGACGAAGGCGGTCGGCGAACTCAAGGCGAAGATCGACCTGCCCCCCGCCGACCCCGACCGCGAGGCACGGCAGGTCGAACGGCTGCGCGCGCTGGCGCGCGAGGCCGACCTCGATCCCGAATTCAGCGAGAAATTCCTGCGCTTCATCATCGACGAGGTGATCCGCCACCACGAACATCTGAAGCGGGAGGCCGGCGCATGACCGCGGCGCACCCCATCTTCGCCAAATGGCCGGCGCAGCATCCCGAGCGGCTGCAGCTTTTCACCGCGCCGACCCCGAACGGGGTTAAGCCGAGCATCATGCTCGAGGAATGCGGCCTGCCCTATGAAGCGCATCGCATCGACATCATGGCCAACGAAAGCCATGACCCGGCCTTTCTGGCGCTCAATCCCAACGGCAAGATTCCCGCGATCTACGATCCAGACGGACCGAACGGCACCCCGCTGGCGCTGTTCGAATCGGGGGCGATCCTGATCTATCTCGCCGACAAGACCGGCCAGTTCCTGCCCACCGAGGCGAACCGGCGTTACGAGGCGATCCAGTGGGTAATGTGGCAGATGGGCAGCATGGGACCGATGTTCGGCCAGCTCGGCTTCTTCCACAAATTCGCCGGTCGCGACTATGAGGACAAGCGCCCGCGCGATCGTTACGCGGCGGAATCGGCGCGGTTGCTGGGCGTCCTCGACGCGCGGCTCGATGGCCGGGACTGGGTGATGGACGCCGATTACAGCATCGCCGATATCGCGATGCTCGGCTGGGTGCGCAACCTGATCGGTTTCTATGACGCGGCCGACATCGTCGGTTTCGATCGCTTCAAACATGTGCAGGCATGGCTCGACCGCGGCCTTGCGCGCCCGGCCGTCCAGCGCGGGCTGGAGGTCGGCGCGAGCTGATAGCGGCGCGGGCGGCACCCGGCCGAAACCTTCAAGGATAAAGAAAAAGCCCCGCCGGATCGCTCCGGCGGGGCTTTTCTTCGGTGGCGTATCTGCAGCCCCGGGGCGCGAGGACTTAGTCCTCGTCGCTCTGGATCAGATAATCGCCGGCATCGGCGTCGGTGCCGTGGGTTTCCCCTTCGACCGCGCCGAGCGGATCGTCGCCCATCGCCGCTTCGGGGCCCTGCGCCAGTTCGGCGGCATGCTCTTCGGCCGCGGTCTGCGGCGCGATGAGATGCGCTTCATTGGCGGCGCGCATGGCGGCACGCAGCGCCGCGTCCTTCGACGAGGCGGTGACGCGGATGCGGTTCATCGCCGCGCCGGTACCCGCCGGGATAAGGCGGCCGACGATGACGTTTTCCTTGAGGCCCATCAGCGAGTCGACCTTGCCCTGCACCGATGCTTCGGTGAGGACGCGGGTCGTTTCCTGGAACGATGCCGCCGAGACGAAGCTGCGCGTCTGCAGGCTCGCCTTGGTGATGCCCAGGAGAACCGGGCGCCCTTCGGCGGGCTTGCCGTTCTTCGGCAGCTTGGCGTTATATTCCATCATCTCCAGATAATCGAGCTGTTCGCCCGGCAGCAGCGTGGTGTCGCCGCCGTCGGTGATCTCGACCTTCTGCAGCATCTGGCGAACGATCACCTCGATGTGCTTGTCGTTGATCTTCACGCCCTGCAGTCGGTAGACTTCCTGGATTTCCGCGACGAGGAATTCGGCCAGCGCTTCGACACCCATCACGTCGAGGATGTCGTGCGGGTTCGGCGAGCCCGAGATCAGCGCGTCGCCGCGCTTCACATAGTCGCCTTCCTGCACTTCGAGCACCTTGGATTTCGGGATCAGATACTCGACCGCATCGCCCTCTTCCGGAACGATCGCGATCTTGCGCTTCGCCTTGTAATCCTTGACGAATTCGATGCGGCCCGAAAGTTTTGCGATGACCGCATTATCCTTCGGAATGCGCGCTTCGAACAGCTCGGCAACACGCGGCAGACCGCCGGTGATGTCGCGCGTCTTCGACGCTTCGCGGGTGACACGGGCCAGAACGTCGCCCGCCTTCACTTCCTGACCGTCTTCGACCGAGATCATCGTGCCGACCGCGAGCAGATAGCGCGCGGCTTCACCCGAAGCATCGTCGAGCAGGGTCAGGCGCGGCTGAAGGTCTTCCTTCTTGCCGCGACCGGTGGTGCGATATTCGATCACGACGCGCTGGGCGATACCCGTCGCTTCGTCGACCTGTTCGGTCAGCGTCTTGGCATCGACCAGATCCTGATATTTCACGATGCCGTTCTTTTCGGTGATGAGCGGCATGGTGAACGGATCCCATTCGGCAATCCGGTCGCCCTTCTTCACCTTCTCGCCGTTCTTGTGCATGATCTGCGCACCATAGGGCAGCTTGTGCGTCGCACGTTCGCGGCCTTCGCTGTCGATGACCGCGATTTCGCCCGAACGCGACAGCGCCAGACGGCGACCGCGCTGGTCGACGATCGTTTCCATGTCGCGATATTCGATCGTGCCGTCCGAAATCGCTTCAAGGTTCGACTGTTCGTTGACCTGCGCCGCACCGCCGATGTGGAAGGTCCGCATCGTCAGCTGCGTGCCCGGTTCACCGATCGACTGCGCCGCGATGACGCCGACCGCTTCGCCGATGTTCACCGGCGTACCGCGCGCAAGGTCGCGGCCGTAGCACTTGGCGCAGACGCCCAGGCTGGCTTCGCAGACCAGCGGCGAGCGGATCTTCACCGCCTGCACTTCGGCTTCCTCGATCTTGGCGACCGTGGGTTCGTCGAGCAGCGTGCCGACGGGGGCAATGACATTGCCGTCCTTGTCGACAACATCCTCGAGCGTCGTGCGGCCCAGGATGCGCTCGCCCAGCGAGGCGATCGTCGAACCGCCCTGGATGATCGCGCGCATTTCCATGCCGCGGGTCGTACCGCAATCATCCTCGATCACGACGCAATCCTGCGACACGTCGACCAGACGGCGGGTCAGGTAACCCGAGTTCGCCGTTTTGAGCGCGGTGTCGGCCAGACCCTTACGGGCACCGTGGGTCGAGTTGAAATACTCGAGAACGGTCAGGCCTTCCTTGAAGTTCGAGATGATCGGCGTTTCGATGATCTCGCCCGACGGCTTGGCCATAAGGCCGCGCATGCCGGCAAGCTGCTTCATCTGCGCCGGCGAACCACGCGCGCCCGAGTGCGCCATCATGTAGATCGAGTTGACCGGAGCAAGCCGGCCGTCGTCGAGCTTCGGCGTCGCCCGGATTTCGTCCATCATCGCGTTCGCGACCTTGTCGCCGCACTGCGACCAGGCGTCGATCGCCTTGTTGTACTTTTCCTGCTGCGTGATCAGGCCGTCCTGATACTGCTGCTCGAAATCCTTCACCAGCGCGCGGGTCTCGTCGACCAGCTTTTCCTTGGCGTCGGGGATGATCATGTCGTCCTTGCCGAACGAGATGCCGGCACGGAACGCGTGGCGGAAGCCCAGCGCCATGATCGCGTCGGCGAACAGCACCGTCTCCTTCTGGCCGGTGTGACGATAGACCTGGTCGATCACGTCGCCGATTTCCTTCTTGGTCAGAAGGCGGTTGACGACGTCGAAGGGCACGGTGTGCGACTTCGGCAGGCATTCGCCGATCAGCATGCGGCCCGGCGTCGTTTCGAAGCGGCGCAGATATTCATTGCCGGCTTCGTCGGTCTGCGGAACGCGGCTGGTGATCTTCGAGTGCAGCGTAACCGCGCCCGTGTAAAGCGCCTGGTGTACTTCGGCCATGTCGGCCAGCAGCATGCCCTCGCCCGGTTCGCCTTCGCGTTCCATCGACAGATAATAGAGGCCGAGGACCATGTCCTGCGACGGAACGATGATCGGCTTGCCGTTCGCGGGGCTGAGGATGTTGTTGGTCGACATCATCAGCACGCGGGCTTCCAGCTGCGCCTCGAGGCTCAGCGGGACGTGCACGGCCATCTGGTCGCCGTCGAAGTCGGCGTTGAACGCGGCGCAGACCAGCGGGTGAAGCTGGATCGCCTTGCCCTCGATCAGCACCGGTTCGAACGCCTGAATGCCGAGGCGGTGGAGCGTCGGGGCGCGGTTCAGCAGGACCGGGTGCTCGCGAATGACTTCGTCGAGGATGTCCCAGACTTCCTTGCGTTCCTTTTCGACCCACTTCTTCGCCTGCTTGAGGGTCATCGACAGACCCTTGGCGTCGAGGCGCGCGTAGATGAACGGCTTGAACAGCTCGAGCGCCATCTTCTTTGGCAGGCCGCACTGGTGCAGCTTGAGTTCCGGGCCGGTCACGATGACCGAACGGCCCGAATAGTCGACGCGCTTGCCGAGCAGGTTCTGACGGAAGCGGCCCTGCTTGCCCTTGAGCATGTCGGACAGCGACTTCAGCGGACGCTTGTTGGC
>NZ_MEFH01000166.1:0-6243 GCF_001725095.1 Sphingopyxis sp. SCN 67-31
GATACATCCCACATGTTGATCCGCGGGTTGAGCATCGTGGCCACGCCCTCGACCATCACCATCGTCTTTTGCAGCAGCAGCAGATGCGGCTGGGTCTGCATGTCGAAGTCGCGGGTGATCGCAAACAGTCCGTCGAGCATCTGCCCGACCGACAGCTCGCTCACCGGTTTTCCGCGCATCGGCTCGCCGACCGCGCGCAGCGCCGTCGCGAATTCCTCGACGCTGTGATAGTCGGGGACATATTGCGCCTCGAAATGGATTTCGGCGACGCGGCGGTAATTGCCTGTGGTCAGCCCATAGAGGATCTCGGCGAGCCAGTAGCGCGCCTGCCGGTTGATCCGCCCCATGATACCGAAATCGACCGCCGCGATCGTCCCGTCGGCCTTCACGAACAAATTGCCCTGGTGCATGTCGGCGTGGAAGAACCCCTCGGCGATCGCCTGCCGCAGAAAGGCGTGGACCAGATTGGTCGCCAGCTTTTCCATATCGTGCCCCGCCGCGACCAGCGCCTCGCGGTGCGAAATCTTGATCCCGTCGATCCAGTCGAGCGTCATGACGCGCGACGCGGTGCGGTCCCAGTCGATCGCGGGCACTTCGTAGGTCGGCTCGGCCGCCATTGCCTCGCGCAGTTCGGACGCCGACGCCGCTTCGCGGCGCAGGTCGAGCTCGCGCAGCGTCCAGCGGCGGAAATTGGCGATCACCTGCCGCGGCCGCAGCCGTGCGGCTTCGCCGCCCAGTGCCTCGAGGTGCGCGGCGGCCCATTCATAGGTTTCGATGTCGCGCGCGAACTGCTTGTCGATGCCGGGGCGGCGAACCTTGACCGCGACCTGCCGGCCGTCGGTGGTCACCGCGCGGTGAACCTGCGCGATCGAGGCCGAACCGACGGGTTCGGGATCGAATTCGCTGTACAGGCTTTCGAGCGGTGCCTCGAACGTCGCCTCGATCTCGGCACGGATGCGGGCAAAGGCCACGGGCGCGAGCGCGTCCTGCAGGGTCAGCAGGTTGCGCGCCGCCTCTTCGCCGACCAGATCGGGACGCGTCGCGAGCGTCTGGCCCAGCTTGACCGCCGCCGGCCCGATCGCCTGGAAGGCGGCGGCATAATCGGGCACCTTGGGCTGGATCGTGCCAAGCCGTGCGATGCGGCACAGCCGCTTGACCCCCGGCGGCGTCTGCGGCGCGGTCTCGATCCCGCGCAGCGCGCCGTGGCGCGCCAGGATGCGGCCCCACTTCAGCAGGCGGGCAATATGGGTGACGGGTCGGGTCACCTTGGCTCCCCTCCCGCTTGCGGGAGGGGGTGGGGGTGGGCCAGCAACGGCGACGTTGCCCACCCCGCTGCGACTAGCCAGTAAGCTGGCAAGTCTCGCTGCCCCTCCCGCGAGCGGGAGGGGGTGGTTTCGCTTACCGATCTCACGCCTTCCACCCGCTATGGATCGCGACCAGTCCGCCCAGAATCGGTTCGACCTTCACCGCGGTAAAGCCCGCATCGCGAATCATCTGCGCAAAACGCGGCATCGGCGGGAAGCGGCGGATCGATTCGATCAGATAGCGATAGCTGTCTTCATCGTCGGCGATCAGCTTGCCGAGCTTGGGCACCAGATGGTGCGAATAGGCGTCATAGACCTGCGCAAAGCCGGGCCATTCGTTGGTCGAAAATTCGAGGCAGAAAAAGCGCCCGCCATAGCGCAGAACGCGGTGCGCCTCTTTCAGCGCGGCGGGAATGTCGGTCACGTTGCGGATGCCGAAGGCGATCGTATAGGCGTCGAAAAACTGGTCGGGAAAGCTCAGCTTTTCGGCATTTTGTTCGGACCATACCAGCGTGTCGATGCCGCGCTCCGCCGCGCGTTCCATGCCGACGCCCAGCATGTCGGGATTGATATCGGCGACCGTGATGCTCGCGCCCGACGGCTCCATGCGAAAGGCGATGTCGCCCGTGCCGCCCGCCATGTCGAGGATCGCTTCGCCCGCGCGCGGCTTGACGCGCCGGACAAAGCGGTCCTTCCACAGCCGGTGCATCCCGCCCGACATCGCGTCGTTCATGATGTCATATTTGCGCGCAACGCGGCTGAACACCTCGCCGACCATCGCGGTCTTCGCGGTCGCCGGGACCTGTTCATAGCCGAAGCTGACGGTGTCGGGGGTGGTCATCGGGTGCGCGCCTTTGCGGGGAAAGCCTGTTTCAGCAGCGCCTTTAGCCGGGCCTTGCCGCGCGCGCAAATGCCAGATACCGCTGGCGCGAAATGCCCGAGCTTCCCGAAGTCGAAACCACCGTGCGCGGCCTCGCGCCCTTTCTCGAGGGGCAGCGGCTCGTCACGGTCAGCACCTTCCGCCCCGATCTGCGGCGCCCCTTTCCCGCCGATCTTGCGCAGCGGCTGACCGGGGCGACGGTCACCCATCTCGCGCGGCGCGCTAAATATGGCATCGTCTCGACCGACCGCGACGACCATATGATCTTCCATCTCGGCATGTCGGGGCGCTGGCGCACCGAGGGCGGCGAGGCGGGCAAGCACGATCATCTGCTGCTCGAAACCGGCGCCGGACACCGCCTGTTCCTCCATGATCCGCGGCGGTTCGGGTCGGTCGATCTTGTGAATGGCGACCCGCTCGCGATCTTTCCCGCTTTCGTCACGCTGGGGCCGGAGCCGCTGTCGGACGATTTCGACGCCGCCTATCTGGCCAGCGCGCTCGCCGGCCGCCGCGCGCCGATCAAGGCGATGCTGCTCGACCAGACGATCGTCGCGGGACTCGGCAACATCTATGTGTGCGAGGCGCTCAACATGGCGCGAATCGCGCCGACCCGCGCCGCGGCCGACGTGTCGCGGGCAAAGCTCGGCGCACTGGTGCCGGCGATCAAGGCGGTGCTGGCGGCGGCGATCGCTGCCGGCGGTTCGACCTTGCGCGATTTCCTCAGTCCCGAAGGCGACCTCGGCTATTTCGCCAAGGATTGGCGCGTCTATGGCCGCGAGGGCGAGCGCTGCGAATGCGGCGGCACGATCGTGCGGATCGTCCAGTCGGGGCGGTCCACCTTCTATTGCCCCAAATGCCAGCGGTGAGCGTGATCGGATGCCGCTTTTCCAGCGAAAAGCGTTGACCTTCGGAGGCATGCTGGCTATGGGCCCACCCTTCGAGCAGGGTCCGGTCAACCGGAACCGGCCGCATCCGGACATTGATTCGCCGTCCACGCGCGATTCGGCTGCTCCGCTGCTGCTGTGCTCCGACCGTTGAACCGATTGGATATTTTGAGGAACTTATGGCCAATACGCCGCAGGCAAAAAAGCGCATCCGTCGCAACAGCGCGCGCACGCTGATCAACAAGAATCGCGTGTCGCGCATCCGCACGCTCGTGAAGAAGGTCGAAAACGCGGTTGCCGCCGGCGACAAGGCCGCCGCGACTGCAGCGCTCGCAGCGGCGCAGCCCGAAATGGCGCGCGGCGTTGCCAAGGGCGTCCTCCACAAGAACACGGTTGCGCGCAAATATTCGCGCCTGACCAAGAGCGTGAACGCGATCGCCTGATCCGCGCACGCCGCACCGTCCCGAAAGGGCACAAAAAAGGACCCGCCGGCCAAGTGCCCGCGGGTCCTTTTTTGTTACAGCGCGATGGCAAAGCTGTTGCAGCGCGGTAAGTGACGGATTTATCGCGATTCGTTTACCATGACGTTTTCACGTCTCATTAAATATCTGAAAAATATAAGAAATATTGCCCTCCAACGCGTTTCCGCGCCCCCTTGCGAGTCAAGAATTTTATTTCAGATTTTTTACGCTCCGCACCCTTGATCGACTCGTCTCCCCCTGCCTAGAAAAAGGCGTCGTTGGCCTTCGCCGGCGGCCGCCACATCGACATGATTCGGAAAGCTTCGGGCTGCGCGCCCGGGACAGGATGCTTGCGCCCCGGCGTGGGCGCCCGGATCGGCATGTGGTGGGCTGCGGGGCGATCGGGCCGCCGTGGGGGCATATCGGGGGCATGGATTGTGGTGCAAAGCGGGGACAGGCGTGACGACAAGGCAGGCATGGAAGCGATGAACGCCGATGCCGCGACGCTTTGGCCGCGCGTGGCCGAAGGGCTGCGCCGCGATCTGGGCGTGCGCACCTTCGATCATTGGCTGAAGCCCGTCCGTTTCGCCGAATATTGCACCCTGTCGGGCGTCGTGACGCTGGAAACCGCGAGCCGCTTTTCGGCCAACTGGATCAACGAACGATTCGGCGAGCGCCTCGAACTGGCGTGGCGCCAGCTGCTGCCCGCGGTGCGCAGCGTGTCGGTGCGCGGCGGAGTCGCCGCTGCCGAGCGGGCGACCGTGCTCGCCTCGGCGCCGCTGCCGAGCTTCGAGGCGTCAGCACCGGCTGCCGTGCCCGCCGCCAATCCCGCGCTGCTCGGCTTCGATCCGCGGCTCTGTTTCGACCGCTTCGTCGTCGCGCGCTCGAACATTCTCGCCGCCAATGCGGCGCGGCGCATGGCGATGGTGGAAGCGCCGCAGTTCAACCCGCTCTATCTCTGCTCGGGTACCGGGCAGGGCAAGACGCATCTCCTGCAGGCGATCGCACAGGACTATGCCGCCGCGCACCCGACCGCGACCATCATTCTGATGTCGGCGGAAAAATTCATGCTCGAATTCGTCGGCGCGATGCGCGGCGGCGACATGATGGCGTTCAAGGCGCGGCTCCGCGCTGCCGACCTGCTGCTCCTCGACGATCTGCAGTTCGTGATCGGCAAGAATTCGACGCAGGAAGAGCTGCTCCACACGATCGACGACCTGATGACCGCGGGCAAGCGGCTCGTCGTCACCGCCGACCGGCCGCCCGCGATGCTCGACGGGGTCGAGGCGCGGCTGCTGTCGCGCCTGTCGGGCGGGCTTGTCGCCGATATCGAGGCGCCCGAGGACGATCTGCGCGAACGCATCATCCGCCAGCGCCTTGCCGCCATGCCGATGGTCGAAGTGCCCGACGACGTCGTCGCCTATCTGGTCCGCCATTTCACGCGCAACATCCGCGAACTCGAAGGCGCGCTCAACAAGCTGCTCGCCTATGCCGCGCTGACCGGCGCCAGGGTCGATCTGGCGCTCGCCGAAGATCGGCTCGCCGAAAATGTCCGCAGCGCGCGCCCGCGGATCACGATCGAGGAAATCCAGCGTGCGGTCTGTGCCCATTACCGCCTCGACAAGGCCGAAATGGCGTCGAAACGCCGCGTCCGCGCGGTCGCGCGCCCGCGCCAGGTCGCGATGTATCTCGCCAAGGAACTGACGCCGCGCTCCTATCCCGAGATCGGCCGCCGCTTTGGCGGACGCGACCATTCGACGGTGATCCACGCGGTCCGCACGGTCGAGGCGCTGCGCGTGACCGACAGCGAACTCGACGCCGAAATCGCCGCGATCCGGCGCAGCCTCAACAACTGATCCACAGACTTATACCGGGCTTATCCCCGGACTTTTGCCGGGATCGGCAGGCGCTTCGGCCGCCGCGAAACTGCGCCCATTTTTGACATCGGCATATCCTAGGGTCTTCACCCTACGGCGGCTTGACCGAAAGTTTCAGCTTGCTACTGATCGCGGGACATAAAGAAACCAAAAGCCCCTTGGAGAAGATGCCCGATGCACCCGTCTGTTCATGCTGCCAGTTCGCCCGACAAACCCGCGGTAATCGTCGCCGAAACCGGCGAGACGGTCAGCTATGCCGAACTCGACGCAGCGTCGAACCGCGCTGCGCAGCTGTTTCGCAGTCATAGGCTGAAGCATGACGATGTCGTTGCTTTCATGCTGGAAAACACGCCGCATTATTATGGGCTGACCTGGGGGGCACAGCGCGCGGGGCTGCGCTATGTCTGCATTTCGTCGCGGCTGACGCAGGACGAGACCGACTATATCCTTGAAAATTCGGGCGCGAAGATGCTCGTCGTCTCGGCCAGCCTCGCATCCGCGGCGCTCCAGCTCGAAACCCGGATCGAACGCTATTCGATGGGCGGTGCGATTGACGGATGGACCCGAATCGAGGACGCGCTGGCCGCGATGCCCGCGACGCGTATCGCCGACGAACGCGCCGGGGTCGACATGCTCTATTCGTCGGGGACGACCGGCCGGCCCAAGGGGGTCAAGGTGCCGCTCCCCGAAGAGGAGGAGATCGACGCGCCGAACAGTCTGGTGATGCTCGCTTCGGCCGCGTTCGGGATCAACGCCGACAGCATCTATCTTTCGCCCGCGCCGCTCTATCACGCCGCGCCGCTCCGCTGGTCGATGACGATCCACCGGCTTGGCGGC
>NZ_MEFH01000167.1:0-6236 GCF_001725095.1 Sphingopyxis sp. SCN 67-31
GGCACTGTCTGGTTCAACTGGATGTGCGACGAATTGGGATTCGCCCCGGCGCCGACATGGCAAACCCTCGTGAAATCGCGATTTCGCGGGGTGCTGAAGCCGCCGTTCAACGACTCGGCGCGCCGGGATGCCGGTTTAACGCAAGAATACTACGCTGTTATTGCTTCGTAAGGATCGGCCACGCAGTAACCATCGCGGGCAAGGGAATAATCCCATCCACGAGAAACAACCGGCGCCGACACCGCCGTAAAACGGGTCGGCGACAAGGCGATAGCGGGGTCGATACGTGCGAAACGCTTCTCTGGGGCAAAAGTTCCGATTTGGTCTTGTTTTCGGTGCCTTGGCACTGACGGGCATGACTGTTCCGGCTGCACATGCGGTCGAAGGCAGCAGCGATGCGGGCATCGTCGTCCCCGACGAACCCGATGAGGACAGCGTCCCGGGGGCACCGACGCAGCGCGACGACAGCGAAGCCTATGCGATTTTTCAGGCGTGGAAGCGTCTCGACACCGGGCTGACCGCCAATATCGGCATCGCGATCCCGTCGCGCCGACCGATCGAGAAGATGTCGCTCTCGTCATCCTATGGCATGCGCGTCCACCCGATCACCGGCAAGCTCGCGCGTCACAATGGCGTCGACATTCCGGCGCCTTATGGTACCCCCATCTACGCCACTGCCGACGGCATCGTCGGCCGCGCCCAGCGCCTTGGCGGCTATGGCAATTATGTCGAAATCGAACATGGCAACGCGATCGAGACGCGCTACGGCCACATGTCGTCCTTCGTCGTGCAGCCCGGACAGCAGGTGAAGAAGGGCGATGTGATCGGCTATGTCGGTTCGACGGGCCGCTCGACCGGCAACCATCTCCATTACGAAGTCCGCATCGACGGCGAACCGGTCAACCCGATGCCGTTCGTCCGGTCGGATTCGATGACGATCGCGGCGCTCACCGGCGACAAGCTGGCCATGGGCGGTCCCGAGTAACAGTTTCTCTGGGTCGGAGAGGAGGGGCGTCCCCAGGCCAGCGGCCGGGGCGCCCTTTTCTTTTGGGGCTAGCGATCCTATCTTCACAGGATGGCCACGCAGATCGACGATATCACCCTGTCTCCCGCCGCTGCGGCGCGCGTCCGCTGGATCGCCGAACGCAAGGGCGGGGTGGAACCTGCACTGCGCCTTGCGGTCGACGGCGGCGGCTGTTCGGGCTTCACCTATCGCTTCGGTCTGGCTGAAAGCATCGACGCCGATGACCGCGTCACCGAAACCGACGGGGTCAAGCTGGTGGTCGATTCGATCAGCCTCGATCTTTTGCGCGGCTGCACCGTCGATTTTGTCGATTCGCTCGGCGGATCTTCGTTCAAGGTCGAAAATCCCAACGCCGCCTCGGGCTGCGGTTGCGGCTCCAGCTTCTCGATCTGACGCCTTTCTAAGCGGCGCGCTTCCTGCCATAGCGGGGCGATGAAAGTCGCCACCTTCAACATCAACGGGATCAAGGCGCGGATGCCGCGTCTTGTCGAATGGCTCGATGAAACGCAGCCCGATGTCGTCTGCCTGCAGGAACTGAAATCGAGCGACGAAACGATGCCGACCAAGGAGATCGAGGCGGCGGGCTACGGCCTCCTCTATCACGGGCAAAAAGGCTTCAACGGCGTCGCGATCCTCGCCAAGGGGACCGATCCGGTCGAAGTGCAGCGCGGGCTCGCCGGCGAGGCCGAGGACGAACAGTCACGTTATCTGGAGGCCGATGTTTTCGGCGTCCGCATCGGGGCGATCTATCTTCCCAACGGCAATCCGCATCCCGGCCCCAAATTCGATTACAAGCTGCGCTGGATGGCCCGGCTGCGCGAACGCGCGAAGGCGCTGCTCGCAAGCGAAATCCCCGCGATCCTGGCAGGCGACTATAATGTCATCCCACACGATGACGATGTGTGGGACGTGCGCGGCATGGCGGACGATGCGCTGATGCAGCCCGAATCGCGCGATGCGTGGTTCCGAATGCTCGGCGATGGCTGGACCGATGCGATCCGCAGCCGCCATCCGGCCGGGCATGTCTGGACCTTCTGGGATTATCAGGCCGGCGGGTGGCAGCGCGACCATGGTTTCCGCATCGACCATCTGCTGCTCAGCCCCGCGATGGCCGACCGCCTGATCGATGCGCAGGTCGACAAGGCGTATCGCGGCCGCGAAAAGGCGAGCGACCACGCGCCAACCTGGGCCAGCTTTGCATGACGCCGCTGTCCGCCGATCAACTGGCGGACGTCCCGCTCTTCGCCGGACTGGGTGACGCCGAACGCGACGAACTCGCAGCCGCCTTTGCGCCGCGCCATTTCGCTGACGGTGAGGCGATCCTGATCCAGAATGAGCGCGCCGACGGTCTCTATCTCATCGCGGACGGCCGCGTCGAAATCGGCAAACGGCTGCCCGGTGGCGGGCTCGCCACGCTGGCCCAGGCCGGGCCGGGCGAGGTGATCGGCGACATGGCGCTGATCGGCCGCGATCTTCGGCGGTCGGCGATGGGCATAGCGCGCGGGCCGGTGGCGACCTGGCACCTGCCGGCCGAACAATTTCGCGCGGCGCTGGCGCAGCTTCGGCCGGCATCGCTGCAATTGCAGGCGGCGCTCGGCCAGGCGATCGCGCAGCGCATCCAGGTGAAGACCGGCGACATTGCCGCGCTCCTCGCGCGCTGGCCGGACAGTTTTGCCGCCCGCCCGCAGCGCGCGCTGCCGCCCGTCGCCGAAGATGATTTCGCCGCCGAAGCCTTTCTGGCGCGGCTGCCCTGCTGCGCGGCGATGAGTGCCGCCCAGCGGCTCGCTTTCTGGAATGCCGGTCGCCGTGTCGATTTGGCCGCCGATCGCGATCTGGCCGCGCCGGGCGGCGATCCCGCGTGCATCTGGCTTGTCGTGCGCGGCGCGGTGCGCAGCGCGCTGCCGCATCGCGCGGGTATTTACCAGCTCACCGTGACCGGACCGGGGCAGCTCGTCGGGCTGGCCCCCGCGCTGTTGGACAGCCCGCACGACCGGGTGCTGCGTAGCAGCGAGCAGACCACGCTGCTGGCTTTCGATCGCGCGATCTTCTCCGAAATGCTGGCAACCGGCGACAGCCTGGCGCGCGAGCTCGGTACGTCGGTCAACGCCGATCTCGTGACCGCGCTCGATACGCTCGATCAGGTAGAGGCCCGGATCGTGGCGATGCGCCGCGGACATGCCGTCGCCGCTTAGGCGCTAGCGCTCCAGCGGGATCACCCGGAAATCGGGCCGCTTTCCGTCCATAACCGCGTGGACCATCGCATATTCGGGCACCGGCATCCATGTCGCGCTGTTCGACGAAAGCGGTTCGGATGCGATGATGATCGCGCGCGGTTCCTCTTCGCCGCCGACCATTTGCCACTCGCCATCGTGCAATCCGTAATCGCGCCCGGTGGTGAACCACATCGACAGAAAGGTCATATTGGCTTCGTGGAGCTGGTCGGGCGATCCGGTACGGTAATGGCCGAAATCGAAACAGTGGCGCAGCCCCAATATCTGGCGGCCGGTGGTCAGAAAGAGATTGCAGCTCGATGAAATGGCGATGCCATGCCGGCGCCGCGCCGCCTCGATCAGATCCACCGTCCGCTGGACCGCGGCCACCAGTTCATCGGGTGCGGGCTCGGCGCGCCAGTCGGCCAGCTGCGACAGCAGCAGCGCATAGACCCATTCGCTATCGGTCGATCCCGAAATCTGCGCGAGCAGGTCGGGCGCAATTGCCTCCGCCAGCGTGCGCTTGAGATCGCCGATGCGATAAATGTCGCCATTATGCGCCATCGCCACCGCGGCGCCGGGAAAATGAAAGGGGTGGGTATTCTGTTCGCTCACCTTGACGCTGGTCGAATAGGCCACCCCGCGGACATGTGCGATCACACATTCGGCGCGCGTCTTGATCGCCAGCGATTTCAGATTGCCGTCGAAAATTGGCAGCGAGGGTGATCGGTAACGGTGCGGCACATCGGGCACGAAACTGGTCGAATCCCACGCCATCATCCCGAACCCGGCGAGATTCAGCATGTGCAACATGCGCGGCATATAGGCCTGATTGACAAGGCTGGAATCGGGCTTGAACAACAGATCGTCGAGCTGCACCGGTTCGCCCAGATACATCATCGCACGGCACATGATCGGTCCCCGCCCGCTGCTTCGCGTTCAGCCTACACCATTCGGGCCGTTATGAAAGGCCGCCAGCCCCGTCCGTCGCGATGGCACCATGGCCTCAGGCGTCGGGATAGAGCGTCCGCATCACCCGCGCCGGATCAAGCGCATAGTGATGCGCGATCGCGGCGCCGATCACGCTTTCGAGGCTGCGCGTCGGTTTGAGGTCGCGGCCGTCGAGGCGGTTTGCGGCGCTCAGCCCCGGCCAGTCGGCCGAGACCATCCCGCCCGCGACCGGCCCCCCGCCCGCCAGCGCACCGCCGAAGAACATCGCCGCCGATCCGGTGCCATGGTCGGTGCCGCCGGTGCCGTTGACCGCAACCGTGCGCCCGAATTCGGTCGCGACCACGACCAGCGTGTCGTTCCACGCCGGGCCAAGCCCGACCTGCAGCGCGCCGACAAGCTGGTCGAGCCCGCGAAGCTGCGCCGTCAGCCGCCCGCGCTGGCCGCTGTGCGTGTCCCAGCCGCCGGTTTCGATCATCATCACCCGCGCCCCGTCGGCAGGAAGCATCAATGATGCCGCGAGCTTGCCGAGGTCGGCACCATTGCGGCCATTGTTGCCGCCGATGTCGCCCGCCAGCTCCTGCGTCTTGACCGCGCTGTCCCACAGCGGGTGCAACAGCGCGTCGGCGGCATAGAGCGCCGACAGCCGCGCGATCAGGTCGGCGTCGGCCTGCGGCAGGCGGCTAGGGGCGTAGGTGGCGACGGGGGCGCTGCCGCGCAGCGCCAGCGGCACCGCCGGCGCGATAGCGAGCGCCTCGCGCTCGGCCGCCGGCAGCAGCGTCAGCAGCCGCCCGACCCAGCCGTCGCTCTTTTCATACGGGCGCGAGCCGCCGCCTTCGAGCACATTCTGACCATCGAAATGCGACCGGTCGCGATAGGCGGTGGCGACGGCGTGCGCGAAATGCGCCTGCTTGGCGCGATAGAGATCGGCGCCGGCGGCAAGCGCCGGGTGCAGCGTGAACAGGCTGTTGAGGCTGGCGCCGCCGGCCTCTTCGGCGAGCGCGCCGCGCGCCGCGGCATAGGCGGGATCACCCGTCGGTGCGACGATCGCAAGGCCGTCGGCGGCGCCGCGCTGGATCACGAAAACCAGCCGGCGTGGCGTCGCCGCGGCGGCATAGGCAAAGCGCGGGACCGCTCCGGCGGCGGCAATGGTCAGTCCGCTAATGAGCATATGGCGGCGCGAGAGGATCATCGTCTATCTCCGCAGAAAGGCCGGGCTGGCATAGAGCAGGGCGAGCGCCTGGCCGGGGCTGTCGGCGCGCGCGAGCGCCTGCGCGGTTTGCGTCGTCAAGGCGTCGGCAAGGATCAGCGGCGCGAGCTGACGGGCGTCGACGCGGTCGCCGATGCGGCCGGCGATCCGGCTGGCAAGCTCGACGCGTTGCATCAGCGCCGCCGATCCGGCCCAGGTCGCGACCAGATCGTCATAGCCGGCGGGCGATCCGGGGCGCCAGATCGGCTGGCCGAGCTGCGTGAAAAGCGCGGGAACATTCTGCCGGTCGCCGAGGGCCGGCAGCTTCAGACTGCGCATCACCGATACGGTCCAGTCCCACGGCGATTTGAACATCGCGGGGTCTGCCGCCCATGCCTCGGGCGCGGCGACGAGCGTTCGGTAGAGCGAGGTCAGGTCGCCGCCTGTGCGAAGGAAATCGGCCTCGAGCCGCGAGATGAGCGCGGGGGCGGGTGTGTCGCCGGCAAAATGCCGCGCCAGCTTGGTTGCGATGTGCCGCGCGGTTGCCGGATGCCGCGCGAGGTCGAGCAGCACCGCCTCCGCCTGGTCCGCGCCGCCCTGCGCATAGCGTTTGCCCATGATCGACTGCGCCCCGGGTTCGTGCAGCGGTGCGATGAATACGGTGTCGCCGTCGGCGGCGCCCGCGGGCATCAGCCGCTGTCCCGCGCCGCGGCCGAGCCCGGCGACGGTCAGCCCCGTCAGCACCTTGGCAAAGGCCGTGACGTCCGCCTGCGTATAGCCGGTACGCACCCCCAGCGTGTGCAATTCCATGATCTCGCGCGCCAGATTTTCGTTGAGCCCCGGCGCCTGCCGCCGCCCGCGCGCG
>NZ_MEFH01000168.1:0-6160 GCF_001725095.1 Sphingopyxis sp. SCN 67-31
TTGATCCAGCTTTGCGAGGAATTGCTGAACAGCGGGGTGCTGAGCCCCGAGGGGCTGGAGCGCATCAAGGGCGCGATCCGCACCGAGCTGACGGTCAGCAGCAACGCGCGCATTTCGAACCATGCTGCGTTCGACGACACGCTGCGCCGTCGGATCGATGCGATCTTTCCCGCCGCCCCCGGCGAACCGCCGCTGGAGCATGTCGGGACGCTCGAAGATTTCGAAGATGCGATGGACCCCTATCACGGCGCGTGAAGGGCCGCGCTGACGCGCGCAATTGCGCAAAGCGCGCATCGCGACTATAGGGCCGCGCATCATGCAGATCCCCGGCCACATCGATCCCGTTACGACGGGCACCGTTCCCCTGCGCGGCGGCAACCGCGTCGACCTTGTCGGACTGACGCGCGAGGGCATCCGTTCCGCGCTCGAAGACGCGGGGCTCGACGCCAAGGCGGCGAAGCTGCGCTCCAAGCAGATCTGGCACTGGATCTATCATCGGGGCGTCACCGAATTCGACGCGATGACCGACATCGCCAAGGCGATGCGCCCCTGGCTCACCGAACGCTTCATCGTCGGCCGCCCGACGGTCGTCACCGCGCAGGTTTCGACCGACGGCACGCGCAAATGGCTGCTCGCGGCGGCGGACGGCCAGGAATATGAAATGGTGTTCATTCCCGACGCCGATCGGGGAACGCTGTGCGTGTCCAGCCAGGTCGGCTGCACCCTGAACTGCCGTTTCTGCCACACCGGTACGATGCGGCTCGTCCGCAACCTGTCCGCCGGCGAGATCGTCGGCCAGGTCCTGCTCGCGCGCGATGCGCTGGGCGAATGGCCGAAGGGCACGATGGCATCGACCGCCGATGTCGACGACGAGGATGACGACGCGGGCCATTATACCGCGGACGGCCGCATGCTGACCAATATCGTGATGATGGGGATGGGCGAGCCGCTCTATAATTTCGACGAGGTCAAGGGCGCGCTGAAGATCGTGATGGACGGCGACGGGCTGGCGCTGTCGAAGCGGCGCATCACCCTGTCGACGAGCGGCGTGGTGCCGATGATGGCGCGCGCGGGCGAGGAAATCGGCGTCAACCTCGCCGTCTCGCTCCACGCGGTGAACAAGGAAATCCGCGACGAGATCGTGCCGCTCAACCGCAAATACGGCATCGAGGAGCTGCTCGCCGCCTGCGCCGCCTACCCCGGCGCGAACAATGCGCGGCGCATCACCTTCGAATATGTGATGCTGAAGGACAAGAATGACAGCGACGCCGACGCGCGCGAGCTGGTGCGGCTGATCAAGCAGTACAAGCTGCCGGCGAAGGTCAACCTGATCCCGTTCAACCCCTGGCCCGGCGCGATCTATGAATGTTCGTCGCCAGAGCGGGTGCGCGCGTTCAGCAACATCATCTTCGAAAGCGGAATTTCGGCGCCGATTCGCACCCCGCGCGGGCGCGACATCATGGCGGCGTGCGGCCAGCTCAAGAGCGCGGCGACCAAACCCTCGCGCGCCGAACTCGACCGCATCGCCGAAGAGAAGCAGGCGGCGCTGGGCTGAGGCCGGCTTGCATAGCTATGCTGTGTTGCAAAAACAACACAGGTAATAAAATTGTCATTTTCTGAACGATGCGTTCATTGAAACGACAGGTGCGAACGCCATCTTTGCACACGGGACGCGACCCAAAGGGCGCCCCCTGTCAAAGAAAAGGAAAAGACAATGAAGAAGTTCGCAGTTGCTGCCGCTCTCCTCTCGGCTGTCGTTGCCACGCCTGCCCTCGCCCAGAACGGCGAAGGTCATGTCGAAGTGCGCGGCGGTTACATCACCGGCAGCGGCCTGGACGACGCCACCCTGGGCGTTGCGGGCGGCTATGATTACAACCTGGGCGACAAGGCTTTTGCCGGCGTCGAAATCGCGGGCGACAAGGTGCTGATCGACGGCGCCAAGGTCCAGTTCTCGTCGGGTGCGCGCCTGGGCGCCAACCTCGGCACGAACGGCAAGCTCTACGCGACCGGCGGCTACACCTTCGGCCAGATCGACGATCCCTATGTCGGCGCCGGTTATCAGCACAAGCTGGGCCAGAACGTCTATGGCAAGGTCGAATATCGCCACCAGTTCATCAACAACTTCGACGACACCGACGCGTTCGCGGTCGGCGTCGGCTTCGCTTTCTGATCCTTCGGTCAGCGAGAAGAACGGAAAGGGGCGGCCCCGCGGGGTCGCCCCTTTTCTTTTGCGCGGGAAGCCGCCACAGCAGGGCGATGCGCTACACGATCGACGCCCTGTTGACCGGCAAGGCCCGCCGCTTCGGCGCGAAGGGCGAGCCGAGCGCGATCGACAAGCGCGCGGTCGAAGGACGGCGCGCGGTCGGCGCACTGGGCATCGCGGGCGACGAGCAGGCCGACCTTTCGGTCCACGGCGGCCCCGACAAGGCGATCCACCATTATCCGCGCGATCATTATGGCTGGTGGGCCGAGACGATCGGCGACCATGCGCTGTTGCAGGACGCCGGCGCGTTCGGCGAGAATATCTCGACATCGGGCCTGACCGAGAGCGCGGCGTGCATCGGCGACCGCTATCGCCTCGGCAGCGCGCTGGTCGAGATCAGCCAGGGCCGCCAGCCGTGCTGGAAGCTCGGCCACCGGTTCGGCATCGCGACGCTGCCCGCCACCGTCGTCACCTCTCGCCGCGGCGGCTGGTATTACCGTGTCATCGAGGATGGCGCGGTCGGCGCAGGCGACGCATTGGAGCTGATGGAGCGTCCGCTGCCCGACTGGAGCGTCGAGCGCGTCTTTCACCTGCTGATCGGCGGGGCGGGCAAGCGCGAACCGGCGGCGCTGCGCGCGCTCGCCGCGATGGACCTGCTCGCCGCCAACTGGCGCGCCCGCGCCCAAAAGCTGTTGGGTTAGCGCGGCGCCGGCAGCGCCTGTTCGACGAGCGGCGCCAGCGATGCGGCGACGATTTTCACGCCCTTGGCATTGGGATGCATATTGTCGCCGAGCATCAGCGATTTGTCGGTGACGACATTGTCGAGGATGAAGGGATAGAGGCTCGCGCCATATTTGTCGGCAAGTTCGGGAAATATCGGATTGAACTTGCTCGCATAATCGCTGCCCAGATTGGGCGCCGCCATCATCCCGGTCATCAGGACGGGGATGCCGCGCCGCTTGAGCTCGGCAAGCATCGCGTCGAGATTGGCGCGCGTCTGGTCGGGGCCGATGCCGCGCAGCATGTCGTTGCCGCCGAGGCCGAGCAGCACGAGCGCGGGTTTCGCCTTCGCATTGTCGAGAACATAGGACAGCCGCTGCCGCCCCGCCGCGGTGGTATCGCCCGATACCCCGGCGTTCTGGACGCGCACCATGCGACCATCCGCCGCGAGCGCCGCCTGAAGCTGCGGCGCGAGGCCTTCTCTGGGGCCAAGCTGGTAGCCGGCGTAGAGGCTATCGCCGAAGGCAATGACGAGCGGTGCGTCGGCGGGAAGCACGGGCACTGCCTTCGCCGGATTTTCCTTGCCCGCTGCGGGCGCCGCGGGGGCCTCCGCCGAGCCGCATCCGGCAAGCGGTTGGCAAAGGGCGATTGCAAAACCATATAGGGCGAAAGAGCGCCATCCGGCCGTTCTCATTTCCAAAGGGTCCTTTCTTGACCGACAGCCCCCGACCGCCCGTCGCGCCGACGATGGCGATTGCCGCCCATAATGTGACGCTGACGCTGGGGAGCGACAAGGCCCCCGTCGAAATTTTGCGCGGCGTCGATCTGGAGGTTGCGGCCGGCACCTCGGTCGCGCTGCTCGGTCCGTCGGGATCGGGCAAGAGTTCGCTGATGGCGGTGCTCGCCGGGCTGGAACGCGCACGCGGCGGAACGGTCATGGTCGCGGGGCTCGATTTTGCGACGATGGACGAGGATGCGCTGGCGCGCGCGCGGCGCGGGCGGATCGGTATCGTCCTGCAAGCCTTCCACCTGTTGCCGACGATGACCGCACTCGAAAATGTCGCCGTGCCGCTGGAGCTGGCAGGGATCGACGACCCGTTCGGGCGCGCCGCGCGCGAGCTGGAGGCGGTCGGGCTCGGCCACCGCCTGACCCATTATCCCGCGCAGCTTTCGGGCGGCGAGCAGCAGCGCGTCGCGATCGCGCGCGCGATGGCGAGCGAACCGCAGATCATCTTCGCCGACGAACCCACCGGCAATCTCGACACCGCGACCGGTCATGCGATCATCGAACTGATCTTCGCGCGGCGCGCGGCGCTCGGCGCGACGCTGCTGATCATCACCCACGATCCCGAACTGGCAGACCATTGCGACCGCGTCGTCGTGATGCACGACGGGCGGATCGAGGAACGAGCTGCATGAGCGCCGATGGTCCTCCTCGCCACCGCTACGCGGCAGGGAGGATTTGATGATCCCGCTGGCGACCCTGTGGCGTATCGCGCGGCGCGATCTGGCGGCGCGGATTCGCGGGCTGCGCCTGCTGGCGGTGTGCCTGTTCCTCGGCGTCGCGACGCTCGCGGCCATCGGCAGCCTGACGAGCGGCATCACCGCCGAACTGGCGTCGCGGGGACAGACGATCCTGGGCGGCGACCTGCAGTTCGGCCTGCCGCAGCGGCAGGCGAGCGAGGCCGAGCTCGCCGGGCTGCGCGGTGCCGGCGCGACGTCGGCGACGGTGCGGATGCGCGCGATGGCGAACGCGCCGGACGGCAGCGCGCTGCTCTCCGAGCTCAAGGCGGTCGATGCCGCCTATCCGCTTTACGGCACAATGCAGCTCGAAAGCGGCGCGCGCCGCGGCCCGCCGCCGCCGGGGGCGATCTGGATCGGCAAGGATCTCGCGTCACGGCTCGACCTGACGGTCGGCGGCGCGGTGAAATTCGGCGACAAATCCTTCCGCATCGACGGCATCATCGCCGACGAGCCCGACCGGCTGGGCGAAGGCTTTACGCTGGGCCCGGTGGCAATCATCGGCCTCGGCGATCTTGCCGCCACGCAGTTGATCCAGCCCGGCAGCCTCTATGAAAGCAAATATCGCGTCCGCCTGCCCGCCGGTGCCGATCCGGTGGCCGTGGGCAAGCGGCTGAGCGCGGCCTTCCCCGACGCAGGCTGGGAGGTGACCAACCGCAGCAATGGCGCGCCGGGCACGCGGCGCTTTATCGAACGCATGGGGCAGTTCCTGTCGCTCGTCGGCCTCGCCGCGCTGGTGATCGCGGGGATCGGGGTCGGTAACGGGGTCGCCAGCTATCTTGCGGGCAAGCGCCCGGGGCTCGCGACGCTGAAGGTGCTCGGTGCCGACAGCGCGGCGGTGCTACGCATCTATGGCCTGCAGATATTGGCGGTTGCCGCCGCCGCGATTGCCGCCGGATTGATCGCGGGCGCCTTGGCCCCCGCGGCGATCGACGCAATCGCCGGCGACGTCCTGCCGGTCAAGCCGGGACTGGCCGTCTATCCGCTGCCGCTCGCGGTCAGCGCCGCCTACGGGCTGCTCATCGCGATTGCCTTTGCATTGCCACCGCTCGCCGCGACGCGCCATATCCCGGCCGCGGGCCTCTACCGTGCGACGGTCGACGGCGCGGGCCGGATCGAAAAGCGTGTGCTGGCCGCCGTCGCCCTCGCCTTCGCCGCCATCGTCGCCCTCGCGGTCGGCACGGCGCGCGAACCGCTGTTTGCGCTGGGCTTCATCGGGGCGGCAGTGCTGCTGCTCCTGATCCTCGTCGCGCTCGGCTGGCTGGTGCGCCGCATCGCGAGCCGGGTGCCGCGCCCGAAGCGGCCGCTGCTGCGCCTTGCGCTCGCCAATCTGCATCGCCCCGGCGCCGCGACCGGCGCGCTCGTCGTCGCGCTCGGCCTGGGGTTGACGCTGTTCGTCACCCTCGCCGCGATCCAGACGAGCATCACCGCCGAAATCGCGCGCACCGTACCCGAACGCGCGCCGAGCTTTTTCGTCCTCGATATTCCGCGCGACCGGGCGGCCGCGTTCCGCACGCTGGTGACCGGGGCGGACGACAAGGCGGCAATCAACATGATCCCCGCGCTGCGCGGCAGCGTCACCGAATTTGCCGGCAAGCGCGTCGACGAGCTTGCCGAACTGCCCGAAGGCGCGTGGGTGCTGCGCGGCGACCGCGGCCTGACCTACAGCCCCGTGCTGCCCAAGGGCAGCAGCCTGACCCAGGGCCAGTGGTGGGC
>NZ_MEFH01000169.1:0-6149 GCF_001725095.1 Sphingopyxis sp. SCN 67-31
GGTCGCGCGGCTCACCGCCGCCGCGCGCTGACCGGCGATGGCGCGGCGCCTCGCTCCCGAAGAAAACGCGCTGTGGAAACGGGTCGCGGCCACGGTGAAGCCGCTCCACCGCGCGCCGTCGCCACTCGAACCGGCGGCGCCGCCGACGGTGCGGCCACCCAAGCCGGAGCCGCGCGGCCTCGCCGTTGCCGCCGCGGCGCGGGCCCGGCCCGCTGCGCTCCCCCCGCCGCGCCGTACCCATGGGCAGGCGACGCTCGACAGCCATTGGGACCGGCGGCTGCGCAAGGGGCACGTCCGCCCCGACCTCAGCATCGATCTCCACGGCCACAGCCTTGCCTCGGCGCAGGCGCTGCTCGACGATGCGATCGGGCGGGCGCTGCTGCGCGGCGCGCGCGTGCTGCTCGTCGTCGCGGGGCGCCTGCGGCCGGGCGCCGACCGCTTGCCGCAGCCGCACGAGCCGCGCCCGCGCGGCGCAATCCGCGCTTCGCTTGCCGACTGGCTTGCGGTGTCGCCCCATGCCGACCGCATCGTCGCGCTGCGCCCCGCGCACATCAGCCATGGCGGCGCGGGCGCGGTCTATGTCATCCTGCGGCGCAGCCGCGAGGATTAGGCGTCAGCGAAAGGCGCGGTCCAATATGCCGCGATAGATGGCGGTCAGCGTGTGCAGGTCTTCGACCGCGACCGCCTCGTCGAGCTTGTGCATCGTCGCATTGGTCAGCCCGAATTCGACCACCGGGCACAGCGCGTGGAGGAAGCGCGCGTCAGAGGTGCCGCCGGTCGTCGACATGTCGGCTTCGATGCCCGTCTCGGCCCGGATCGCCTCGGCGACGAGCGACGACAGCGCGCCCGGCGGGGTCAGAAAGGCCTCGCCCGAAATCTTGCCGATCACCTTGGCCGCGGGCTCGACATCCTGCGCGATGCGCTCGACCATCGCGACCAGATCGGCGCCCTTCTGCTGGTCGTTGAAGCGGATCGACAGCCGCGCGCGCGCCGATGCCGGAATCACGTTGGTCGCGCCATTGCCGACCTCGAGGTCGGTGAACTCGATGTTCGACGGCTGGAACCAGGCGGTCCCCTCGTCGAGCGTCACCGTGTCGATCGCCGCCAGGATGCGCACCAGCTTGGGGATCGGATTGTCGGCCAGGTGCGGATAGGCGACATGGCCCTGCGTCCCCGGCACGTCGATCCAGATATTGACCGATCCGCGCCGGCCAATCTTCACCATGTCGCCAAGCCGGTTCACCGATGTCGGTTCGCCGACGACGATCATGTCGGGCTTCACCCCGCGCGCATCCATATGCTCCATCAGCGCGCGGGTGCCGAAGATCGCCGGGCCTTCCTCGTCGCCGGTGATGATCAGGCTGATCGTCCCCGCGTCGGCGGGGGTTGCCGCCGCCGCGGCGACGAAGGCGGCGATCGAACCCTTCATGTCGACCGCGCCGCGGCCGTAGAGCAGATCGCCGCGAATTTCGGGTGCGAAAGCATCGCCGGTCCAGCCGACGCCCGGGGGTACGACGTCGAGATGCCCGGCAAAGCCGAAATGCACCGGGCCGCTGCCCGCCCGTACCGCGAGCAGATTTTCGACCGGCCCGTCGGGTTCGATCCCGTCGATGAAGCGCTCGACCGTGAAACCGAGCGGGGCGAGCGCGGCTTCCAGCACGTCGAAGACGGCGCCGGTCGCGGGCGTGACGCTCGGCGCGGCGATCAGCGCCCGGGCAAGGTCGACGGGGTCGATGGTCATGGTCATGAGCGTCCTTTATCCGTTCGTGTCGAGCGAAGTCGAGACACCATTCGTCCGTGCGCTGCGCCGAGGGGCATCTCGACTTCGCTCGATGCGAACGGCAAAAGGGAGATCGGAGGACCGCCATGCCCAAGCTCGATCTCGACACCATCCCGCAGACGAACGCCACCGGCTATCCCGCCCCCTATGACGCGCCGGTGCAGGGGCGCTGGTACCGCCGCCTCGCGCCGGCCACCGGCCTTGCCGATTTCGCCGCGAGCCATGTCGTGCTGAAACCCGGCGCCTGGTCGTCGCAGCGCCACTGGCACGACGGCGAGGACGAGATGCTGGTGATGATTTCGGGCGAAGCCACGCTCGTCGAGGACGCGGGGCGCTGGCCGATGCGCGCGGGCGACATTGCGGTATGGCCGAAGGGCAGCACCAACGGCCATCATCTGGTCAATGAATCGGGCGCCGACTGCGTCTTCGTCGCCTTGGGCGGCGGCAAGCTGCACGATACCGGCGGCGGCTATTCGGACATCGACATGCTATTCACGCCCGACGGCTATTTCCACAAGGACGGCACGCCCTATCCGACGAAACGCCTGCCGTGACCGACGCCGACTGGATCGGCTTTGCGCTGGCGGTGCTGCTGATCGAACTGACACCGGGCCCGAACATGGCGTGGCTCGCCGCGCTGGCGATGGGCGAGGGGCGCCGCGCCGGGCTCGCCGCGACCGCCGGGGTGGCGATCGGCCTGTTCGTCAACGCGCTCGCCGCCGCGCTCGGGATCGCTTTCATCGTGTCGGCCAGTCCGCTGTTGTGGCAGGTCTTGCGCTGGGGCGGTGCCGCCTTCCTGCTTTGGCTTGCCTGGGAAAGCTGGCGCGACGCCGGCGAAAATTCGCCGGCGCTGATCGCCGCGCCCGGCCGGTCGCGGCACCATTTCCTGTCGGGGCTGGTGGTCAATCTGCTCAATCCCAAGGCGATGCTCTTTTACGTCGTCGTCATCCCGCGCTTCAATGGCGGGCAGGTGCCGGGCTTCGGCCTCGCCTTCGCGCTCGCGCTCGTCAGCATCGCGATCGCGACCGCGGTGCATCTGACCATTGTCGTGGCGGGGAGCCGGGTCGGCGGCTGGATTTCCGACCCGGCGCGCACCCGCACCGTTCGCCGCATCCTCGCGCTCGCGATCGTCGGGGTGGCGATATGGTTTGCGCTGACCGCAGGTCGCTGACCGCCAGAATTGCGCCGAAAGTGCGCCCTCGCCAACGGTTCGCCGCACAATCTGCTCATATGGACGGCGCGATCGATCAACGGCCTTGCCGGACGATTTCAGGTGCAGAAAAGGGCGGCGGGAACTCGCGGGGGCGGCTCGGAATGAAGGAGTAGCGTAATGCGTGCAGTTTCCATGAAATCGAAGCGATTGTTGTTGCTGGCGATGCTTGCCGGCTCGGTCAGCACCGCGGTGGCGGTGCAGGCGCAGGATGCGCCCGAAAGCGACGGATCCTTGCTCGTAACCGGTGCCGCGCCGCCCGATATGGCGCAGATGGCCGAAGGCCCGAAGGTCGAAGGCATCATCTCGGCGCGCAGCGGCGACCGGATGCAGGTGACGACCGCCGACGGCAGCAACACCGTGATCACCATCGCCGATGCCACGACGATCAAGTCGAGCGGCGGCTTTCTGGGCCTGAACCGCGACAAGCTTGGTGCCGAAGCGCTGCTCAACGGCCTTCCCGTGTCGGTCGAGACGCGCCAGTGGGACGGCGGGCTGGTCGCCAGCCAGATCGATCTCAAGAGCAAGGATCTGCGCACCGCCTCGATGATCCGCAACGGGACCGATCAGCGGTTCGCCGAACAGACCGCGGCCACCGAAGCGCTGCGCGGCCGGATGGGCGACATCGACCAGTATAATGTGAAAGCCACCACGACTGTGAATTTCGACACCGGCCAGTCGGTCCTGTCGCCGCAGGCGAAATCCGATCTGTGCGCCGTGGCGCAGCAGGCGGAAAGCATGGACAATGCCCTGCTGCTCGTCGTCGGCTACACCGATTCGACCGGCAGCGAGGAACTCAATCAGCAGCTCAGCGAAAAGCGCGCCGGGCGCGTGGTGAATTATCTGCAGCAGGCGTGCGGCTGGAAGCCCTATCGCATGCTCACGCCGACCGGAATGGCCGAAGCCGATCCGGCAGCGAGCAACGACACGGTCGAAGGCAAGGCGCAGAATCGCCGCGTGGCCGTGAATATCCTCGTCAGCAAGGGGCTCGACGGCCTCTAAGCCACGCGCGTACGGGGCGGGTTCACGCCCGCCCCGCCTCATCGGCGGGCGCGAAGGGGTTGCCGCGGCGCAGCGTCGGCGCCACATCTCGCGCATGTCGCTTCCCGCTCCCTTCGCCGGCTGGTTCGCGCACCGCGGGTGGCGGCTGCGGCGGCACCAGGCCGACATGCTCGCGGCGGCGCAGCGCGGCGAAAGCGCGTTGCTCGTGGCGGCGACCGGCGCCGGCAAGACATTGGCCGGCTTTCTCCCCAGTCTGATCGACCTTGCGGCCAACCCGTCCGACCGGTTGCACACCCTCTATGTCTCGCCGCTCAAGGCGCTGGCCGCCGATGTCGAGCGCAATCTGCTCGGCCCGATCGCCGACATGGATCTCGACATCAGCGTCGAAAGCCGGAGCGGCGATACCAGTTCGGACAAAAAGGCGCGCCAGCGCAGTCGGCCGCCCAATATCCTGCTGACCACCCCCGAATCGCTGTCGCTGCTGCTGTCCTATCCCGACAGCTTCGCGATGTTCGCCGATCTGAAGACGGTGGTCATCGACGAAATCCACGCCTTCGCGACCGGCAAGCGCGGCGATCTGCTCAGCCTCGCGCTCGCGCGCCTCGAACGCATTGCGCCGGGGCTGCGGCGCGTCGGCCTGTCGGCGACGATTGCCGATGCGGACGCCTATCGCGCCTGGCTCGCGCCCGAGGGCGATGCGACGCGCGTGACGCTGGTCGAGGGCGAGCGCGGCGCCGATCCCGACATTGCGATCCTGCTGCCTGAGGGGGCGGTGCCGTGGGCGGGGCATTCGGGACGCTATGCGGTGCATCAGGTGATGGCCGAAATCGCGAAGAACCGCACGACGATCATCTTCTGCAACACGCGCGGGCTGGCCGAGCTGATTTTCCAGGAATTGTGGAAGGTCAACGACCTGTCGTTGCCGATCGCGATCCATCACGGCAGCCTCGACCGCGAGGCGCGCCAGCGCGCCGAAAACGCCATGGCCGAGGGGCGATTGCGGGCGCTCGTCGCGACCTCCAGCCTCGATCTCGGGCTCGACTGGGGCGATGTCGACTGCGTGATCCAGATGGGGGCGCCCAAGGGTTCGTCGCGGCTGCTCCAGCGTATCGGTCGCGCCAACCACCGGCTCGACGAACCGAGCCGGGCGCTGATCGTGCCGGGCAATCGCTTCGAATATCTCGAGGCGCGCGCCGCACTCGACGCGGTCGAGGCGGGCGAGCGCGATGCCGATCGCTTCCGTCCCGGCGCGCTCGACGTGCTGGCCCAGCATGTCATGGCCCTCGCGTGCGCCGCACCCTTCCGCGAGGAAGATCTGCTTGCCGAAATCCGCGGTGCGCAGCCGTATCGCTGGATCGACGCCGCGCTCTTTGCGCGCCTGCTCGGCTTCGTTCGCGACGGCGGATATGCGCTCAAAAGCTATGATCGCTTCCGCCGCCTCGCGCCCGACGGGCAGGGCGGCTGGCGCATCGCGCACCCCCGGCTCGCGGCGCAGCACCGGCTCAACGCCGGGATCATCGTCGATGCCCCGACGCTCGACGTGCGCTTCAAGAACGGGCGGCGCCTCGGCAGTGTCGAGGAATATTTCGCGAGCACGCTGACCGCGGGCGACACCTTTGCCTTCGCCGGCCTCAGCCTCGAGGTCGAGACGATCCGCGACACCGACCTCATCGTGCGCGCAACGACGCGTCCGGCACGTATTCCCTCCTATGTCGGGGCGCGGATGGCGCTGTCGACGCGGCTCGCCGACCGGGT
This sequence comes from Sphingopyxis sp. SCN 67-31, assembly GCF_001725095.1. Lineage (NCBI taxonomy): Bacteria > Pseudomonadati > Pseudomonadota > Alphaproteobacteria > Sphingomonadales > Sphingopyxidaceae > Sphingopyxis > Sphingopyxis sp. SCN 67-31. The sequence continues at coordinate 5,748 of NZ_MEFH01000169.1, forward strand.
GCGCGCCTTCCTGGCCGATCCGGCGAGCTGGCGGCGCTTTCCAGAGGATGTGCGCTTCTGGCTCGAGATGCAGGCGCTGCGCTCGGTGCTGCCGCGCCCCGGCGAGCTGCTCGTCGAAACCTTCCCGCACGAGGGCGCGCATTATCTTGTCTGCTATCCGTTCGAGGGGTGGAACGCCCACCAGTCGCTCGGCATGCTGCTGTCGAAACGGATGGAGCGCGCGGGGCTCCAGCCGCTCGGCTTCGTCGCTTCCGACTATGCGCTCGCGCTCTGGTCGCTGAAGCCGGTCGCGCATCCCGAGGCGCTGTTCGACGCGACCATATTGGAAGGCGAGTTCGTCGAATGGGTCGAAAATTCGCACCTCCTGAAGCGCGCCTTCCGCGAGGTTGCGGTGATCGGGGG
>NZ_MEFH01000170.1:0-6115 GCF_001725095.1 Sphingopyxis sp. SCN 67-31
GACCGAGCTGTCACCGCACGCCAAGGGCGAACGGCGCCTGCGCGGCGTCGCGCTCGCCTATCTTGCCGCGACGGGGATCGCCGATATCCCGGCGCTCGTCTTCGGGGTGTTTTCGGATGCCGACGGCATGACCGAGCGCCAGGCGGCGCTGGCGACGCTGGCGCATGGCGACAGCGACGAGCGCGCCCATGCGCTCGACATCTTCTACCAGTGCTACCGCGACAATCCGCTCGTGCTCGACAAATGGTTTCAGGTGCAGGCCTGGTCGATGCGCCCCGACACGGTGGAGGCGGTGCGCCAGCTGGCCGAGCATCCCGATTTCACCCTGTCCAATCCGAACCGGGTGCGATCGCTTTATGGGGCGTTCACGGGCAATCAGGCGGCCTTTCATCAGGCCGATGGCGCGGGCTATCGGCTGATCGCCGACCTTGTCATCGCGCTCGATCCGCGCAATCCGCAGACCGCGGCGCGAATGATCCCGCCGCTCGGGCGGTGGAAGCGCTTCGACGAGGCGCGGGCCGCGATGATGCGCGCCGAACTGGAACGCATCCTCGCCCAGCCCGGCCTGTCGCGCGACACGACCGAACAGGCGTCGAAGAGCTTGCTGGGCTGAGCGATCAGGCCGGCGCCGACAGCTTGGTGCCGACGACGCCGATCACGATCAGCGCCATGAAGCCGATCTGCACGGTGCCGATTTTTTCGCCGAACAGGACGATACCGCCAATGATGACGCCGACCGCGCCGAGGCCGGTCCAGATCGCATAGGCGGTGCCGGCCGAAATCTCGCGCATCGCGAAGGCGAGCAGCGCCATGTTGAGGAAGCTGAGCGCGATCGGCACCGTCGAGGCCTGCCACGTGCCCAGCGTTGCGGCCCATTTCAGGCTGAGTGCCCAGCAAATTTCGGTGAAAACGGCGATTGCCAGGATGAACCATCCCATGCGCGAGTCCTTTCGTCAGGCGGGCTCGTGCGGGAGGCGCACGCCGGAAACCCGAAAGAGGCGATGCGCGAAAGAGGCGGCTATCGCGGCCGCGGCTCGCCCCTAAGGGGCAGGCGCGCAAAGCGCAAGAGCGGAGCGGTCGGGAGCCGGCGCGGCGCGCGTCAGCCGGCGAGCCAGGCGGCGACGTCGGCAGCGACCTTGTTGGCGGCGCGGGTCAGCGCCTCGCCGACCGGCTTTGCCTCGATCTTGCCGCCGATCGGTTCGCGCACCTCGAAGCGGCGCTGCGTCACCGTCTTGCCGCCCGCCGCGACGCGCATCGCCTGGAGCGAGACGACCGCTTCATTGGTGCGCGCATCGACGCCGAATTCGAGCAGCTGGCTGGCAAGCTGTTCGCCCGGTGCGGTCAGATACTGACCTTCGTCGAGCACAACCAGCGGGGTTTTTGCCGCGACGGTTTCCGACAGGAGCCGCTGGAACAGGCGCTGCGGCGCCTCGACCCACTGGGCGTCCTTGACATAGGCGACGCTCGCATCGTCCTGCTGCACCGGGATGCGCGTGGTGCGCAGCTTTTGCGGCGCATTCGGGATCAGGATCGTCAGCGTCTGCGCTTCGCCCGCCGAGCGCGCCTCGCCGACGACCGGGGCGACATCGGAATCGAGCGTGAGCAGAAAGGGCGGCGCCTTGCCGCCGAAACTGACACAGGCCGAGAGCGACAGCGCGCCCAGCGCGAGCAGCGCGGGAGTGCGAAGACGGCGAAGCGGGTGGGGCATGGCGGTCGTCATCCTCATTTCTTGTAATCGGGCAGCTTGCTGCCGCCGAGCACCGCGCCCGCGCCTTGCTGATCGAGCTTGTCGGTCAGGCTCGAAAGCGAGGAGGAGGTGCGGCGCAGGTCGCGGATCAGCGCATTCGCTTCGGGGATCGTCGTTTCGCTGAAGGTCTTGAGGCCGGGCCGGGCGTCCGAAATCGCCGATTCGAGCGTCTGCATCGACTTGTTTGCGGAGGCGAGCGTGTCGCGCAGATTGCGCATCGCAGGATCGACATTGCGGTCGATCGTGCCCTGCGTCGCGGCGGCTAGATTGCCGATCTGTTCGGCCGCGGTCCCTGTCTGCTGGATCGCGACGCGCGTGTCGGCGAGCGCGGCTTCGATCGCCGGTCCGTTGCGCGCGAGGATCGCGGTCGATTGCTCGACATTCTTCAGGATCGCCGCGAAGCTCGCCTGATTCTTGTCGTCGGCCAGTTCGGCCAGCCGCTCGGTCAGCGTCGACAGGCGCTGGAGAAGCTGCGGCGCGGTGTTGAGCAGTTCACCGAGCCCGCCGACGCGCGTCGGAATGACCGGTTTGCCGGCGGGGCCCTTGTCGGCGATCGGCGGCGCGCCCTTGACCGCGCCGTCGAGCGAGATTTGCGATACGCCGGTGAAGCCGACGCCTTCCAGCGCCGCGGTCGTCCCCTGCAGCACCGGCACATGCTCGTCGACTTCGATACGGACGCGGACGAATTGCGGATCGTCGGGCCACAGCGCGATCTGCCGCACCTGGCCGACGGGGACGCCGGAGAATTGCACCTGTGCGCCCTTGTTCAATCCGTCGACCGACTGTTTGAAAAATATATCATATTCCTGACGCTTGCCGCCGCTGTCGTTCGCCAGCCAGACCACGAACAGCGCGAGCGCAACGGTGAACAGCAGGACGAAGGCCCCGACCAGAACATTGTTCGACCGCGTTTCCATCAGCTCTTCCTATCTGCCCGCGTCAGCGCGTCGTTGCTGCCAGAGGCGGCGCGTCCGCGCGGTCCGTTGAAATATTCCTGTATCCAAGGATGCTCGGTGGCAAGAAGTTCCGGAATCGTGCCGACCGCGATCACTTTTTTCTCGGCCAGCACCGCGACCCGGTCGCAGGTCGCGTAGAGCGAATCGAGGTCGTGGGTGATCAGGAACACGGTCAGCCCCATCGTGTCGGCCAGTTCGCGGATCAGCTCGTCGAACTTCGCGGCGCCGATCGGGTCGAGCCCCGCGGTCGGTTCGTCGAGGAACAGCAGCGCCGGATCGAGCGCCAGCGCCCGCGCCAGCCCCGCCCGCTTGACCATGCCGCCCGACAGCTCGGCCGGATATTTGGGGCCGGCATCGTTGGGAAGGCCGACCATCGCGACCTTGTAGGCCGCGATTTCGTCGAGCAGCTCAGAGTCCATGCGCGGATAAAATTCGCGCAGCGGCACTTGGATATTCTCCGCAACGGTGAGCGTCGAGAACAGCGCACCGCCCTGGAACATCACGCCCCAGCGACGACGCAGGTCGCGCGATTCCTCTTCGTCGACGATCGTGTCGAGCGTCTTGCCATAGACTTCGACCTCGCCCGCGGTCGGGATCTGCAGCCCGATGATCGACCGCATCAGCACCGACTTGCCAGTGCCCGATCCGCCGACGACTCCCAATATCTCGCCCGACCGCACGTCGAGATCAAGGTCTTCGTGGATCACCGCATCGCCGAACTGGTTGCACAGGCCGCGCACCTTGATCGCAATGTCGAATTTTTCGGGTTCGATCAGCTCGGCCATCAGTTCCAGCCCAGCGAGGTGAAGAAAACGGCGAAAAAGGCGTCGAGAACGATGACGAGGAAGATGGCGGCGACAACCGCCGAGGTCGTCCGCTTGCCGACTTGCTCGGCATTCTGGCGCACCTGCATCCCTTCGTAACAGCCGGTGACGCCGATCAGGATGCCGAAAACCGGTGCCTTGATCAGCATGATCCAGAAATCGGTCATCGGGATGATTTCACGGATGCGCTGGACATAGGTCAGCGGCGGGATTTCCAGCCCGACCCAGCAGAAGATGCCGCCTCCGATGATCGCGCAGATGCTGGCATAAAAGCCGAGCAGCGGCATGGTGATCGTCGACGCCGCGACGCGCGGCAGGACGATCGCCTCCATCGGCGACACGCCGATCGTGCGCATCGCATCGACTTCCTCGGTCAGCTTCATCGTCCCGATCTGCGCGGCGAAGGCCGAACCCGACCGGCCGGCGACCATGATCGCGGTCATCAGCAATCCCAGCTCGCGGATCGAGGCACGGCCAACGAGGTTGATCGTGAACACCTCGAGCCCGAATTGCTTGAGCTGCACCGATCCCTGCTGCGCGATGACGATGCCGATCAGGAAGCTCATCAGCCCGATGATGGGCAGCGCGTCGACGCCGACGGTCTGGAACCGCGTGACGATCGCATTCCAGCGGATCGCGCGGCGGGCGCGGATCTGGTTGAACAGCGCGACGACCATCGCGCCGAAAAAGCCGATGATACCAAGCAGTTCGTTCCAGATCGCCACACTTGCGGTGCCGAGCTGTTCGAGCATACGCACCCACGCAGGGCGCCGGTCGCCATGGATGCGATACTCGCTGGTGTCGTTCGCCAGCGCGTCGAGCAGCCGCTGCGCATCCTGGCTCGCGCCGACGACCTTCGCGTCGTGGCGATGCATCGTGCGCGTCACGATCCACGCCCCGACGGTGTCGATGCGGGTAATATTTGAAAGATCGAGGAGCGAAATCGGTCCAAGCTCGTCGAGCCGCTGCGGCAGGTCGCCCATCCGGGCGAGCGTCAACCGGCCCGAGAAGCGGACCTCTGCGCCGTCAGCGCCATCGTTCGTTTCGAAGTCCGCCCAAACCGCCATGACGCGGGCGACATTGGATTATTTGCCAGGGCACGGCAAGCGAATTGGCCGCGCTTGCGGCAGGCTGCGCTCTTGGCCGGCGGTGGGCGCGCGGTTATAGCGGGAGTATGGAGGTTCCGACGCTCGATCCCGTCCGCGACTATGCGCATCGTGTCGCGATGTACGACATGGACCGCACGATCACGCGGTCGGGGACGTATAGCGGCTTTCTGATGCACGTTGCGCGGCGGCGCCAGCAATGGCGGCTGCTGTTGCTGCCGCTGGTGGCGCTTGCCGCCGCCGCCTATTCCTTGCGCCTGATCGACCGGTCGCGGCTGAAGGCGATCAATCTGCGGCTGCTGGTCGGCAGGAGTTTCAACCGCGCCGAGATCGCTCCGCTCGCCGAAAGCTATGCCGATCAGGTCATCGCGCGCGGCGTGCACGCGGCGGCGCTCGACCAGATCGCGGCCGACCGCGCGGCGGGTTACCGCGTCCTCCTCGCGACCGCGTCCTTCCATCTCTATGTCGATGCGATCGCGCGGCGGCTGGGCATCGATGATGTGCTGGCGACCCGCCTCGACGCACCCGACGGCGCCGATCATATCCACGCGCGGCTGGCGGGCGACAATTGCTATGGCGCGGCCAAGTTCGCGCGCATCGGCGAATGGCTCGCCGATAATGCCATCACCCGCGAAGACGCGCACATCCGCGCCTATTCGGATCATGTCTCCGATCATCCGATGCTGGGCTTCGCCGACGAGGCGGTGGCAACGACACCGTCGCGCGCGCTGAAGAAGCTGGCGCCGCAGCGGGGATGGGCCGTCGTCGACTGGCGGCAGAAGACATAGCCTCCCGGTGGTGCGGGAGGGCTTGCCTCGCTTCCGCTCAGACCGCGTCCAGTGCCTGCGCGAAGTCGGCGATCAGATCGTCGGCATCCTCGATCCCGATAGAGATGCGGACGAGATTGTCGGTGATGCCCAACGCTTTCTTGCGTTCGTCGGGGACCGACAGATGCGTCATCGCCGCCGGATGGCTCGCGAGCGTTTCGGTGCCGCCGAGGCTGACCGCGAGCTTCGCGATCTTGAGCGCGTCGAGAAAGCGGAAGCTCTCTTCCTCGCCGCCCTTGATGAACAGCGAGAAGGTCGATCCCGCGCCGCTGCAGTGGCGGTCGAAGATGTCCTGCTGGCGCGGGTCGGCAATGAAGCCGAGATAGCCTAGTCCTTCGACCTTGGGATGATCGCGCAGAAAGGTGCAGACCTTCAGCGCATTCTCGCCTGCCCGGCTCATGCGCAGTTCGAGCGTCTCGAGGCTGCGCAGCAGCATCCACGCGGTGTTGGGATCGCAGATGGTGCCGATCGTGTTGCGCATCGGCCGGATGATATCGATCAGCCGCTGATCGCCCGCCACACCCCCCGCAACCAGGTCCGAATGACCGCCGGCATATTTGGTCAGGCTATAGACCACGAGTTCGGCGCCCTGCTTGAGCGGCTGTTGCCAGAGCGGGCCGAGGAAGGTGTTGTCGATCGCGATCGCGGGCTTGTG
>NZ_MEFH01000171.1:0-6105 GCF_001725095.1 Sphingopyxis sp. SCN 67-31
CGCGTACGCGGCCCGCTCGTTGAGCGAATAATGGTCGAGCGTTTCGGCCACCCCGGCCGCCCGCGCGCGCAACCAATAGTGATGGAACTCAAGCAGGCCGAGCCCGCGCCCGACCGCCCCGAAGGCGTGCATGTAGCGATGACCGAGCCGCGTCCAGCCGTTGAATTCGATGCCGAGCTTGATCGTGCCCTGCGTCGCGGCAAGAAACTCATCCTCGTCGATGCCGAGCGCGTCGTTGAACAGACGGATCTGCGGGATCGTCGCCTCGCCGACGCCGACGGTGCCGATCTCGTCCGATTCGACGAGCGACACCGACCAGCCCGCCGGCAAAAAGCGGCGCAAGCAGGCGGCCGCCATCCAGCCTGCCGTGCCTCCGCCGATGATAACTAGCCGCATGGGGGACATAAGATCAGCCTCTGCCCTGTAGCGCAACAAGAGGACGGGGGCGGCGCGACCCGGCCGCCCCCGTCAGGGAGGGTTCAGAATTTGAACGAAGCGCCCGCGAGATAGCGGCTGCCATAGACCTGATAGTCGATCACCGCCCGGCTATCGCGCGGATCGTCGGTGACGAAGGGCTCGTTCGTCAGATTCTGGCCCTGAATGAAGAGCGACAGCCCCTCGAGCGCGCTGCCCGGCTGGAAGTCATAGCCGATTTGGGCATCGACGATCGTCTCGGCGCGGGCGCGGCGACGGACACGATTGCCGCCGAAGCCCGACAGCTCGCCGATGAAGCTCGACCGGTAGCGCGCGCTGACGCGAGCGTTGAAGCCCCATTTCTCGAAATAGGCGGTGCCGTTGGCGACCCATTTCGAATAGCCGGGAATATCCTGGGCCGGCGCACCCGGTGTCGGCTGGATCTTGGTCTTCGTATAGGACGCACCGCCCGTCACGCCGAAACCGTCGAGCGCCGATACCAGCTCACCAAGGGGCAAGGTACCCGCCAGTTCGACGCCGTAAAGCTTGCCGCCCTTGCCGTTGATCGGGACGTTCGCGGTGCCCAGATAGTTCACGATGATCGGATTGCCGTTCACGTCGAGGCCCGGATCCTGGATCGGATAGCCGGTGAAATCGAAAGCGACGTCCTGATTGTAGATATAGCTCTTCAGATCCTTGTAGAAGAGCTGCACCGCCAGATAACCTTTCGACCCGAAATATTTCTCGAACGTCAGGTCGGCGGCATTGGCGCGCCACGGACGCAGGTCCGGGTTGCCCGCGTCGCCGCGGACGACGGCGCACTGGCGGCCGACGGGGCAGACGCCGCTGCCGACGTCGCCGATCGTCGTGCCATATTTCAGCGACGCGCGCATGTCGTCGAGGCGCGGACGGATGATCTCGCGCGCCAGGCTGAAGCGGACCACGAAATCGCTGGCCGTACGCAGCGACAGGTTCAGGCTGGGCAGCACATCGACATAGTCGGTGCTCGCACGCTGCGGGATGCCCTGGATGTTCGGCGAACCGTTCGCATTCTGGCCGATATAGGCGGCGCTCGCACCGTTCGAATTCTGGTCGGTGAAAATCGCCTGCACGCCGACATTCCCGGTCAGCACCGACGAGCCCATTTCCTGGTCGATGTTGGCCTGGAGATAGGTGGTCATCAGCTTTTCGGACACGTCGTAGGATTTGACCACGACGTCGCCATAGGGATTGGCGACCAGCTGGTAGATGCCGGCCGCGAGCAGGTCGCGCGGGTCGTAGCTGACGACGGGGCCCAGCCCGAGGTAGGACAGGTTGGTCGTGCCGAGGCGATATTGTTCGGGGATCGGCACGCTGGTCAGGCCGTCGGTGTTGGCGACGAGACCGACAAAGGCTTCGTCGGGAACCAGGCTCTTGCTGCGATCGGTATAGTTCACGCCGAACTGCACCGATTTCAGGAAGCCGTCGAGCTCGCGTTCGACTTCGACGCGATATTGCCAGAGTTCGTCCTTGATGATGCGGTTGTTGTAATAGCCGTCCTGGCCGCCGCGGATGCGCGTACCGTCGACGCCGGTCTGGTCGCCGCCCCAGCCGAGCGGGCTGGTGAGCTGGATCAGATCATAGTCGCCATAGTTCAGGCCGGGGCTGAACACGGTGCCGTTGCGGTCGCTGCTGAAGCCGATTGTATCGGTCGCGCCGACGCCCGCGCCGCGCCCGGTGCCGGCATTGCTTTCGAGGATCAGTTCGTTGCGGTCGGTATTCGACAGGCTGATATCAGCGGTGACGTTCCAGCCGTCGTCGCCTTCCCAGCGGTTGTTCCAGCCGAAGCTGTAGAGCTTTGCCTGCCGTTCGAAGACGTCGTTGCGCACGACCCCCTCGACATTGGTGAAGGTGCCCGACCGCGCGAAGACATATTGGCCGCTGCTGTCGACGTCGGTGACATTGACCCCGGCGCCGCCGAAGGCGAGGGGCAGCTCGATGCCGCGCTTGATCTGGTCGTCCTTGAAGTCCGAATAAAAGGCATCGATCGTCGAGGTGAAATTGGGGCTCGGCCGCCACTGCACCGTGCCCTGCAGGCCAAGCCGCGTCAGCTGGGTCGAGGTCGCGTAGCTTTTCGACCCGCCGATGACCACCGGGTTCGCCGCGGTACCGTCGCCGGCATAGCCCCACGCGTTGAATTCCTGGATCTGATAGGGTTCGTCGACATAGCTCGCCGACAATGCGATCCCCAGCGTGTCGTTCGCGAACTGGTCGACGTACACCCCGTTGACGCGGTAGCCATATTTCTTCGACCCGGCGTTCAGCTTGCCGATTTCGGCCCAGCTGCCCCGCCCGCCGACCGAGATGACGCGCTTGCCATAGTCGAGCGGACGGATCGTGCGCAGGTCGACCGTGCCCGAAAGCCCCTGCCCGACGATCGACGCCATCGGGGTCTTGTAGACGAGCACCTGATTGATGACTTCGCTCGGATACTGGTCATATTCGACCGCGCGGTTGTCGCCGGTCGAGGTCTGTTCGCGGCCGTTGAGCAGCGTGGTCGAGAAGTCGGGCGCGAAGCCGCGGATCGAGATCGCGTTCGAACGGCCCGATACGCGCTGCGAGGTCAGGCCCGGCAGGCGCGCGATCGATTCGGCGATCGAGGCGTCGGGCAGCTTGCCGATGTCCTCGGCCGAAATCGATTCGACCACCTGGTCGCGGTTCTTCTTGGCATTGACGGCACTTTGCAGGCTGGCGCTGAAGCCGGTGACCACGATCTCGCCCTCGCCGCTCGAATCGTCCGCAGACGAAGCGCCGGTATCCTGTGCCAAGGCGACGCTCGGCGCGAAGACAATCGAGGCGAGGCCAAGTGCGAGGGCACTGGCGCCGCGGCGAAGGCTTTTGTTGTTTGTCATCTATGCTCCCCTGGCTTCGACGGGATCGCGCGCCCAGCATCAAGGGAAGCGGCTGCCAGCCGCGACTATCCTCTCCGATGCGTGGGATGATCCCATCTTTCGCCCTCGCAATTGAGGCCAATCGGCTGCGAGGGCCATAGGGTATACGTATACGCATAATATGCGCATTCCCGACGTGTCGCCCAAATGCCACAGCGGCTGTTCGAAGCGCGATGGGACTTGCAATATCTTGGCAGGACCGCGGTCGCCGGTTACTTTGTACGCGCCGAGCGACCAACGATAAGGGCGCCGCGACCGGGAGAACAGCATGGGCCGACCACCCTCCGTCAAGCCGACGAGTTTCGACATCGCCTATCTTGCCGGCGTCTCGCAGCCGACGGTCTCGCGCGCATTGCGCGGCAGCAAATCGGTCAGCGCTGCGACCCGGGCCAATATCGAACGCATCGCACGCGAACTGAATTACATGGTCGACAAGAATGCGTCGAGCCTGCGCTCGCAACGCACCCACACGCTCGCGCTGCTCTTCTTTGAAGATCCGACGCCCGACGAATCGATGATCAACCCCTTCTTCCTGTCGATGCTGGGATCCATCACCCGCGAATGCGCGCTGCGCGGATATGACTTGCTCATCAGTTTTCAGCAGATGCACAACGACTGGCACGTCGCCTATCAGGACAGCCACCGGTCGGACGGAATCATCCTGCTCGGCTATGGCGACTATCAGCTGTATCTCAGCAAGCTCGAGCATCTGGTCGAGATGGGCACTAATTTCGTTCGCTGGGGCTCGGTGTCGAGCGAGGGGATCGGGTTGACGGTCGGGTCGGACAATGTCGGCGCGGGCGAACAGGCGGGAGCACACTTGGTGGAAATAGGCCGCCGGGCGATCGCTTTCCTCGGCGATGCGTCGGACCATGCGCCCGAATTTCAGGACCGCTACACCGGTCTGTGCCGGGCGCTTCGTGCCGCCGACATCGTGCCAGATGCCGCGCTTCAACGCGACGCCATATCCTCGGAGGCATCGGGCTATGCCGCGGCGCAGTCGTTGCTCGCTGGCAGAAAGCGATTCGACGCGATCTTCGCGGCGAGCGACCTGATCGCGATCGGCGCAATGCGCGCACTCTCCGAAGCAGGGCTGAAACTCCCGCAAGATGTCGCGATCATCGGCTTCGACGACATTCCCGCCGCTGGCCTGACCTCACCGACGCTCACGACGGTCATGCAGGACATGAAGGGCGCAGGGACGCTCCTTGTCGATGCTCTTCTCGCCAGCATCGACGGGCGACCGGTCGAGCAACGCATGTTGCCCGCCCGGTTGATCAGGCGACAAAGCACAGCAGTTTAGTCAACGTATTCGTATACGTGGTTGCCGCGCGCTTGCCCCGCACGCCGCCCGCTGCAACACGTCTTGCCGACAACAGCCGTCAGCGGCCATGGGAGAGAGATGATGGAAAAGCCGCGGCAGGGCTTCGCCGGCATGTGGAACGTCAGTTTCGGCTTTTTCGGCATCCAGATTGGTTTCGCGCTGCAAAATGCGAACATGAGTCGCATTTTCCAATCGTTGGGCGAGGATATCGAGAAATTGCCCGGACTGTGGGTCGCGGCACCGCTGACCGGGTTGCTCGTCCAGCCGATCATCGGCCACATGAGCGACCGTACCTGGCTCGGCCGCCTTGGTCGGCGGCGCCCCTATTTCCTTGCCGGCGCCCTGCTCGCGACGATCGCGCTGTTCCTCATGCCCGAAAGCCCGTCCATCTGGTTTGCGGCAATGATGCTGTGGGTTCTCGACGCATCGCTCAACATTTCGATGGAGCCCTTCCGGGCGTTCGTCGGCGATATGCTGCGCAAGGATCAGCACAGCATCGGTTATGCGGTGCAGACCGCCTTCATCGGTGCCGGCGCGGTCGTCGGCTCGTTGTTCCCGGCGCTGATGGAGGCGGCAGGCGTCGCCAATGTCGCGCCACCGGGGCAGATTCCCGATACGGTTCGCTATGCCTTCTGGTTTGGCGGACTAGCCCTGTTTCTTGCAGTTTTGTGGACCGTCGTTTCGACCAGCGAATATACCCCTGCGCAGATGGCTGCGTTCGAACCCGCGAATGCAGACGATGCTCCGGCCGGGCGCGCGCTGGCGTCGCGCAGCCACATCGGCAACTTTGGCTGGATTGCCGCCGGGCTGGCAGTCATCTTGATTCAGGTCGAATTTGCGCTGCTGCGCGAGGTGCTGCTGCTCGGCACGCTGTTGATCGGTTATGGCCTGGCCAGCATGATTGCCATCGCGCTCGCGCGCCGCGGCTATGAAAAGAACATGCTGTCAAGCATCGTCGGCGACTTTGCGGGAATGCCGCCGCTCATGAAGCGGCTCGCGGCGGTACAGTTCTTCAGCTGGTCGGCGCTGTTCATCATGTGGATCAATACCACGCCGATCGTCGCGCAATATCATTTCGGCACGACCGACGCGGCCAGTGCGGTTTATCAGGCGGCGGGCAACTGGGTCGGCGAGCTGTTCGCGATCTATAACGGTGTCGCGGCCATTGCCGCACTGACGCTGCTGCCGTGGTTGTCGCGCCATCTGGGACAGGCGCGGACGCACATGGTGGGGCTGGCCTGCGGCGCGATCGGTTTTGCGAGTTTCTTTTTGCTGCGAAATCCGACGCAGCTGATCTTCAGCGAAATTTTCATCGGTATCTTCTGGGCCTCGGTCCTTGCCATGCCCTATGCGATCCTTGCGTCGAGCCTGCCACAGGCAAAGCTCGGCATCTACATGGGTCTCTTCAACATATTCGTCGTCATCCCGCAGCTTCTG
>NZ_MEFH01000172.1:0-6086 GCF_001725095.1 Sphingopyxis sp. SCN 67-31
AACTGGCGCGCGGCGGCGCGATAGCGCGCGCAATAATTTGCCGCGCACAGGAAGCTGCCGCCCTTGATGACATTGCGGTCGGGGTCGATCGCGCTTGCCGTCCATTCCCAGACATTGCCGATCAGGTCGTGGACGCCGTGCTTGTCGGCGGGGAAGCAGGCGACGGGCGCGCGGCTCTTGAAGCCGTCGGTGCCGAGGTCGCGGACCGGGAAGACGCCCTGATAATAGTTGGCGGTCGGCTTGCCGTTTGCATCGATAGGGACATCGCGCCGCGCGCCGCCGGTTGCGGCGGCAAGCTCCCATTGCGCCTCGTCGGGCAGCGCCTTGCCCTTCCAGCGCGCATAGGCGAGCGCGTCGTCGTAACCGACCTGGACCACCGGATCGCGGTCGCGGCCGGCGATGCCGGTCTTCGGCCCTTCGGGATGCCGCCATTCGGCCCCGACGACCCAGCGCCACCAGTTGGGATTGCCGTCGGTCGGCGCGGTAAACACCGCCGAACCGGGGATCAGCATGTCGGGCGGCGCGCCGGGCAGTTTCGGCGGGTCCTTCTCGGCAAGCGTCTTGTAGCCGGTCGCCTTCACGAATTCGGCGAATTCGGCGTTCGTCACCTCATGCGTCGCCATCCAGAAGCCCTTGACCGAAACCTCGCGCGCCGGTGCCTCTTCGGGCAGCGTCGCGTCGGCGCCCATGGTGAAGGTCGCGCCGGGTATCCAGACATAGTCGCGCGCCGGCATCGGCGGGCAGGTCGGGGTCCGCGCCTCGGCATGCTGTTCGGTCTTTTTGGCGCCGCATGCGGCCAGGGCGCCCAGCGCGGCGAAAGCGATCAGCGCCGCGCCGCGCTTCACCGATCGCCGCCTTGCGGAAGCGCGGCAAGCAGGGCTTCGACCATATGCGCGGTGACGGTCCCCGCTTCTTCGGCCGGCAGGCCCTGGTCGTGCCGCAGCGCGCGCCAGTTCTGGAAGGAGAGGGTGGCACATAGCGCCTCCGCCGCCACCTTGTTCGCAAGGACAGGCGCGGGCAGCAGGCGCATCACCAGTTCGCGCTCGACCGTGATGACGCGGCCATATTCGGCCATCAGAAAGGGCGACTGATAGCGCTTGATATTGGCCGCGAGCCGGAACGGCAGCATCGTTTCGAACACGCGGACGCGGCGGCGGGCGAGATCGCGCATGTTCGCGCGCCAGTCGTTGTCGAGATAGGGGGCGGTGACGATCGGCATCACCCGTTCGGCGATCGTCGCCGAAATCTCGCTATAGAGCGAATCCATATCGTCGAAATGGCGGAAGACGGTGCGAATGCCGATCCCGGCTTCGTCGGCGACGCGCGCCGCGCTGGGCATCAGGTCGCCGCCGGCGATCAGTTCCATCATCGCCTTGACGATGCGCTTGTGGCTCGACCGGCTGCGTTCGCGCCGACCATCGATCCGGGGCGTCTCGCTCGCCGGATTCGCCTTTGCCTCGCCTTCCGCTTTCGCCGTTGTCGTCATGTCCTCCCCGCTGGCGCAGCTTGGCGCCGTGGTCAATGCCCGCTTCGAAGCATCTTGCGCCGCGCCCGATATAATGACACATATAGTGCCAATAGTTTCGGGGCAACCGAAGAGTCGGGGGAATGATGGGGGAGCAGGCTTTTCTTGTCGGCGCGATTTGGGCGGGCGCGTTGCTGCTCTGGCTCGCCTTCCTGCTGTTCTACGATGGGTTCCGCCGCCCGCTGACGCGGGCCGAGATCGACGCCTTTCTGGGCACGCTCGGCGATCGCATGGAGGAAACGGGCAACGACAGCGCTCGCCTGCGCGCCTTTCTGGAGGACGACGACGGGCGCGAATTCGTCATGGTCAATCTTGTCCGCACGCGGCCCGGCCAGGTCACCGATCCCGCCAGCGGAGAGACGCGCGCGGGCAGCGAATGGCTGCGCCGCTATTCGGACCCCTTCGTGCGCGGGCTGATCGCGCGCGGCGGGCATCCGCTCTATGTCGGTGCCAAGGTCGGCGGCTATATCGACGCGTGGAACACACCCGCCGACCCCGGCTGGTCGCTGGTCGGCACAATGCGATACCGCAGCCGCCGCGACCTGATCCGCATGGCGGCCGATCCGGCCTTTCGCGCCGTGCATCCGAACAAGACGCTGGGGATCGAGACGACCTTCTCTTTCCCGACGCAGCGACAGATCGCCTTTTATGCCAGCCCGCGGGTCACGGTGGGGCTGGGGCTCGCACTCGCTGCGGCGCTTGCGCATATCGCGCTTTTGACATGGGCTTAGAGGGGGCCGGAGGGGACCGATGAAGAAACGCTGGATTGCATTGGGCGTCGTCGCGCTGATCGGCGCGGGTGGCTATTGGGGTTTTCAGGAGAATAAATATCGTCTGCCCGGGATGATCCAGGACTGGCGCGACCCGGTGCAGCCGAACCACGCCGTGGTCTGGCAGCAGGGGCCGGGTGCGGCCCCCGTCACCGCGCCGGGGACCAAGCGCCCGCCCAACATCATCCTGATCGTCGCCGACGATCTGGGCTGGAACGACATCAGCCTGAACGGCGGCGGCGTTGCGGGGGGGATCGTAAAGACCCCCAACATCGACGCGCTGGCACGTCAGGGGCTGAACTTCACCACCGCCTATGCCGCGAACGCCACCTGTTCGCCGTCGCGCGCGGCGATGATGACCGGCCGCTATCCGACGCGCTTCGGTTTCGAATTCACCGCGGTGCCGACCGCCTTTGCCGAGAATCTGGCGCATGGCGGCGGCCTTGGCCCGCTGAAGGCGATATTCCACAAGGAACTGATCACCGACGATATTCCCGACTATCCCGACATGGGCGTCCCGCCGAGCGAGATTACCATTGCCGAAGCGGTGAAGGCGGCGGGATATCACACCATCCACATCGGCAAATGGCATCTGGGCGAAGCGCCGCGCTTGCAGCCCAATGCGCAGGGCTTCGACGAAAGCCTCGCGATTCTGGCGGGGGGCGCGAAATTCCTGCCCGACGACGATCCCGATACGGTCAACGCCAAGCTGCCGTGGGATCCGATCGACCGTTTCATCTGGGCCAATCTGCGCCACGCCGTCACCTTCAACGGCGGCAAGCGCTTTCATCCCCAGGGGCATATGACCGACTATTTCGCCGCCGAAGCCGAAAAGGCGATCGACGCGAACAAGAACCGGCCCTTCTTCATGTATCTGGCGTTCAATGCGCCGCACACGCCGTTGCAGGCAACGCGCGAGGAATATGACCGGCTGCCGCAGATCAAGGACCACAAGACGCGCGTTTACGGCGCGATGATCGCGCAGCTCGACCGCCGCATCGGCGATGTCATGGCGAAGCTCAAGCAGGCGGGGATCGACGACAATACGCTCGTCATCTTCACCAGCGACAATGGCGGGGCCTGGTACACCGGCATCCCGCACCTCAATGCGCCCTATCGGGGATGGAAGGCGACCTTCTTCGAGGGCGGCATCCGCACCCCCTTCTTCATGCGCTGGCCGGGCCATATCGCGCCGGGGTCTGCCCGTGCCGACGTGACCGGGCATATCGACATCTATTCGACGATCGCCGCCGCGGCGGGGGCGAAGGTGCCGACCGATCGCATCGTCGACAGCCAGAATATCCTTGCCGGGCCGGCGCATCGCCAGGCGATGTACTGGCGTTCGGGCGACTATCGCGTCGTGCGCGCGGGCGACTGGAAATTGCAGGTAACGAAGCGGCCTGAAAAGGTTCGCCTCTATAACCTTGCCGTCGATCCGACCGAACAGCATGACGTGTCGGCGCAGGAGCCGCAGCGCGTCGCGCAGCTTCGCGCGATGATCGAGGCGCAGAACAAGGGGATGGCCAAGCCGATCTGGCCGGGGCTGATCGAGGGGCCGGTACGGATCGACGTGCCGCTCAACGCGCCGTGGAAGGACGGGCAGGACTATATCTACTGGACCAACTGAACCGTCCGGCCCCGGCCGGAGGGAAGGGGTCAGCGTTCGATCTTGGTCACCAATATGACCGACGTCGTGGTGCGTTCGACCCCGTCGAGCAGGCCGATCTCGTCGATCAGTTCGTTGAGCAGGGCGCTGTCCTCCGCCTCCAGCATCGCGATGATGTCATATTCGCCGCTGATCGCGTGGATCGCCTGAACCTGGGTGAAGCCGGCGAGGGCGGCCTCGACCTCGCGATGATAGCGCGGCAGCGTCTTGATCATCATATGGGCGCGGACGCGGCCGGCGGCAAAGGCTTGCCCCAGCCGCACCGTATAGCCCGCGACGATATTATCCTCTTCCAGCCGCGCGAGCCGCGAATAGACCTGGCCGCGCGAGATGCCGAGTTCCTTCGCAAGCTGTGCGATGGTCTGGCGCGCATCGTCGCGCAGCAGGGTGAGCAGGCGATCGTCGATCTCGTCGAGACTGACGGTCATCGGCGCCATCAGTCCGCCCATGCCTCGTCAGCGAAGATCGCCGTCTGTGGTTCCGCCCCGGCCGTCATCCGGCCACGATACATGCCAAGGTCGTTGAGTGCAAAGACCGGGCGGCCGTCGGGGCCCATCGCGATCAGGCCGCCGTCGCCGCCGATCGCACCGACCGCCGCGATGGTCGCCTGCGCCGCGTCGTTCAGGCTTTCGCCTTTCCACGCGACGCGGTCGCAGACCTGCCGCGCCGCGCTTTCGCGGATGAAATATTCGCCCGATCCCGTCGCCGAAACCGCGCATTGGCCGTTGCTGGCATAGGTGCCCGCGCCGATGAGCGGCGAATCGCCGATGCGGCCCCAGCGCTTGCCGGTCATGCCGCCGGTCGAGGTCGCGGCGGCGAGATTGCCATCGGCATCGATCGCAACCGCGCCGACGGTGCCGAACAGATGCGTCGGGTCGAGCGCGGCCTGATGCTTCTTGCGCCAGGCAAGCAACTGCTGCCACCGCTGATCGGTCCGGAACCAGGCGGGATCGACCTGTTCGAGCCCCTGTTCGACCGAGAAGCGGTCGGCGCCGTCGCGTGCCAAGAGGACGTGCGGGCTCTTGTCCATCACCGCGCGGGCGAGGTCGATCGGGTGACGGGTGCGCGTGACGCCCGCGACGGCACCGGCCTTGAGCGTGGCGCCGTCCATGATCGCGGAATCGAGTTCGTTGGTCCCCTCGGCGGTGAACACGGCGCCGCGGCCAGCGTTGAACAGCGGATTGTCCTCGAGCACGCGCACCGCCGCCGCGACCGCGTCGAGCGCCGGGCCGCCCTTGTCGAGCACCGCCGATCCGGCGCGCAGCGCGGCGTCGAGGCCGGCGCGATAGGCGGCTTCCTTGTCGGGGGTGAGCGAGCCGGGCTTGATGACCCCGGCGCCGCCATGGATCGCGAGCGACCAGCGCGGCACCTCGACCAGTTCGCCCGCGCGCGCGGCATAGTTGCGCACGAACACCGGCGCATCGACGCGGCCCGAGGGCAAGTGAACGACCGAGCCCGGCCCGACCCCCGTCACCTTGACCCGCGGCGCATCGAGCGGCCTGCGGTCGCTGACGTTGCGCAGTCCCGATCCGTCGACGACCCAGGCATAGCCGTCGGGTGCGGTCGCATAGATGCGCCCCGACCCGTCGGGTTCGACCGCGAGCGCGGCGCTTTCATCGACGCCGAGCCCGATCATCGCGGGCGCGTCGGCAGCGCGTCCGACCTGCGCCTTGGCGACGAAGGCGAAAAGGCGGCCGAGCCGGTCGCGTTCCTTGAAATGCGTATCGGTGACGATGCCCTTGAGCAGCGCCAGGTGCAGGAAATCGCCTTCGATGGTGTTCGCCGGGCCGAGCGGATCGGCGAGCGCTTCGGGGCTCTTGATGCTGCCGTCGTCCATCGCGCCATAGAGTTTTTCGCCCTGCATCGCGAGGCCGGCGCTGGTCCCGGCGAGCGGCTTGCCCGCCGCGACATGCGCGTCGATGATCTCGTTGACCGGCGTGCCGCGCCAGAAACGCACATAGCGCGACTGATCGCCGCCGGCGATGAAGATGCCGTCGGCCTTGCGCAGCCGATCGAGGATCTTCTTGTCGGTCGCTTGCGAACGCGCGTGGAAGACGAAGATTTCGACCGACTGGATGCCGCCGATGTCGCGATAGAATTCCTCGCCGATTTCCTTGCCGTAAGA
>NZ_MEFH01000173.1:0-6075 GCF_001725095.1 Sphingopyxis sp. SCN 67-31
CACCGACTTCGTCGGCAAGTCGGTGGTGATGGGCGCGCTGACGCTCTACCTCGACTTCGTGAACATGTTCACCTTCCTGCTCAACCTGATGGGCAGCCGAGACTAAGCGGCGGCGCATCGGAACGGCAAAGGCCCGGCGGAGCGATCCGCCGGGCCTTTTCGTTTGGAAGGTGCTTCAATCGGCGCGGGGTCAGGCGGGGACGAAGCGGAGCGCGGCGCCGTTCATGCAATAGCGCTTGCCCGTCGGCTTTGGCCCATCGTCGAAGACATGGCCCAGGTGGCCGCCGCAGCGCCGGCAATGCACCTCGGTCCGCGGATAGCCGAGTTCATGATCGACCGACGTCGCGATCGCGCCGGGCAGCGGCGCCCAGAAGCTCGGCCAGCCGGTGCCGCTGTCATATTTGGTCTTGCTCGAATACAGCGGCAGCGCGCAGCCCGCGCAGGCAAAGGTGCCGGCGCGATGCTCCTTGTTGAGCAGGCTGGTGTAGGGGCGCTCGGTCGCGGCCTCCCGCAGCACCGCATATTGCGTCGCGGTGAGGCGCTTTTTCCACTCGGCATCGGACAGGCGCCAACCCGGCTGCGCCAGCGGGCGCTTGCCGGGCTTGGCGAACAGCATCGGCGCGGCGATCATCGCGCCGCCCAAGGCGAGGCCCGAAAGCAGATAACGACGTTCGATCATGGCAGGCTCCTCTGCCTTCTAGATACGATGCCGGTCTGCTCCCGGTTTCAGTGCCGCGTCAATATTTCTCGAGCACCACGGGCAGGTGGCGATAGCCGTGGACGAAGCAGGCGTTCACCCGGTCGGGTTCGCCGACCACATTCACGCGCAGCCGCCGCCGCTGCATTTCGGAGATCAGCGCGGTAAGCTGAAGCTCGGCGACGCGTGCGCCGACGCAGCGGTGGATGCCGTAACCGAAGGCGAGGTGACGCCGCGCATTTTCGCGATCGACGATGATCCGGTCGCCGTCGGGGAAGATGCTCTCGTCGCGGTTCGCTGACGCATACCACAGCGCGATCTTGTCGCGCTTCTTGATCTGGTGCCCGAACAATTCGGTGTCTTCGGTGGCGGTACGGCGCATGTGCGCCAGCGGGGTCTGCCAGCGGATGATCTCGTGCATCGCGTTGACCGCGAGTTCGGGATCGTGATTCGCCTCCAGCTTCGCGCGCTCCTCGGGGAAAAGATGGAGGCCATAGGCGTAGGCCGACATCGAGTTGCGCGTCGTGTCATTGCCGCCGACGATCAGCAGGATGAGGTTGCCCATGAATTCCTCATGGCTCATGTGGCTCATCGCATCCGACTGGAGCATGATCGAAATCAGGTCGTGCGTGCCGGGATTCTGCGCCTTGCGGTCCCACAATTCCTTGAACGCGGCGCCCATTTCGAACGCGATCGCGAGGCGAGCCTGGCGTTCTTCGAGGGTATTGAAACTTTCGATGTCGCCGAGCGCGTCGGACCAGGCGGTCAGTTTGTGGCGTTCTTCAAAGGGAAAGTCGAACAGGATGGCGAGCATCTGCGTCGTCAGTTCGATCGACAATTTTTCGACCCAGTCGAACGTTTCGCCGATGGGCAGCGAATCGAGCACTTCGCTCGTCCGGCGCAGCGTGTCGGCGCGCATCCGTTCGATTTCGGAGGGGCCGAAGGCCGGGGCGACGGTGCGGCGCTGCGCGGTGTGCTGCGGCGGGTCCATCGCGATGAACATCGGCATCGGGATTTCGCCCTCCTGCAGATGTTCGATACCGTCGCCCGCGACGGTGATGCCGCCATATTCCCACGAGGAGGAGAAGATCTTGGGCAGCGCCTCGATATGCTGGATCGGCTTGTAGGTCGTTACCGACCAATAGGGACCGAATTTCGAATCGTCGCAGTAATAGATCGGCGATTCGGCGCGCAACTGCGCCATCGGCTGCTGCCAGCGATCCTCGCGCCACATGTCGGCGCGGCTGACGTCGAGCGGATTGACGGTTTCGGGTTCGACGCGAATCTGGGTGGCCATTAGGGGCAGCTCCTCTCAAGGCCGTCGGGCGCGGCCGATTGGGTTGCAGAATGCCACTATTTACAGTTTTGTCAATGAGCCTTTGGGGCGATCACCCTAGAAATGGCAGCGGTCGCCGGACATCAGGCGCGCTGCCGCCGTTTCCAGAATTTCCAGCCGGCCTTGCCGCTCAGCACCCCGGCGCGGAACATCCGGACCGACAGGAAGATGACGAGCGCGACCCACAGCAACTGCCAGCCAAGCGCAAGCAGATGCACCGCCTTCGCATCGTCGGTCGCGGCACGCGCCGCCATCGCGAAGGGCGATGAAAAGGGAAAGATTTCGGCGAAGCGCGCGAGCGGGCTGCCCGGTGCGCTCGCGGCGGCCGAAGAGAGGCTGAACATCCCGACCTGAAAGATGGTGATCGGCAGGCTGAGCATCTGGATTTCGCGCACCGTTCCCGCCTGCGCGCCGACACCGAGGAACACCGCGCCGAGGAGGAGGAAGGCCATGATGAAATAGACGAAGCAGATGCCGACGAAAAAGCCCCAGCCGGTAGCGGGCACCGCGAGCATCGCCGCGACCGGCTTTCCCGCGCCTGCCGCCGAGAGCGTGGCCGGGTCGATCTGGGTTGCCGCGATCAGTCCGCCGCCTGCCGCCATCGCGAGCCAGAAGGCGATAAACAGCACCGCGACGCCGAGCATGCCGAGCAGCTTGCCGAGAAAGACGCTTTCGAGCGGTACCGCAGCGGCGAGGATTTCGATGACCTTGTTGCCCTTTTCCTCTGCCAGCGAGCTGACAGTCTGCCCCGCGAGCAGCAGCGTCATCAGGAAGATCGCAAAGACCGCGCCGAAACCCATCGACTGCTGCACCGCGATGCTCGTCCCGCCGCTGCGGATAGATTCGAAATGCGCAGCGACCGGCGGCACCGCGCCGGCAGCGCGGTCGCGCAACACCTCTTCCGCGAGCAGCGCGAGATAGCGACCCGAGCGGCTGCCCTCCTCGCGTTCGACGATGCGCGGCGCGGCGAGCGGGCCGACCATCACCGCATAGGTGTCGGCGCCCTTTTCCTGCGCGATGACCAGCGGATCGTCGCCCTTCGGCGAGGCGATCCGCACGTCGAGCGTTGCGGGACCGCGGCCGCCCAGCGCGTCGCGCAAGCGCGTGTCGGCGCTGCGCAGCGCCGCGACATCGCCCGCGTCGGCGACGACGACGATGCGCCCTGCGCCGCGCGCGCTGTCGGCGAGCTGCGATGCGCCGAGGCCGCCGACCAGGCTCATGCCGAGCATGAACAGCGGTGCGAGCAGGAAGAGGAGAAAGGTCGGCGTCGCCACGATCGCGAGAAAGTCGCGGCGCGCGACGACCGCCATATTTTTCAGAAAGGGGGTCATGCGCTTGCCTCCGCAGCGGCTTCTTCGGCGGCGTCGGCGGCGAAGCCCGCGTCGACCTGACGCACGATATGGACGAAGGCATCGTGCAAGCCGGGGCGCGCGATCGACAGGCCGGCGACGCCGTGCCCGCTGGCGGTGATCCGCGCGAGCAGCGGTTCGACCCCCGCGTCGTCGATCGCGAAATGCCAGGCGTCGCCGCGCCGCTGCGCATCGGCGGGCAGCAGCGCCGCGATCACGCCATCGTCGGCGCCGGTGCGCGGCGCGTAGCGCACCTGCATCGGCAGCAGCGCGCGCGCCTCGTCGACCGTGCCCTCGAAGCGGCGCTGCGACCGCGCGATGATCGCGAGCCGGTCGCACAGTCGCTCGGCATGCGCCATGACATGGGTGGAGAAAAGGATCGTCGCGCCGCGATCGCGTTCGCGCCGCACGAGCGTTTCAAGCCGCTCCTGATTGACCGGGTCGAGTCCCGAAAAGGGTTCGTCGAGCACGATCAGGTCGGGAGCATGGACGATCGAGCCGATGAGCTGAACCATCTGGGCCATGCCCTTCGACATCTTGCGGATCTTTTCGTCGATGACGCGTTCGAGCCCGAGTTCGGCCATGAAGGTCGCGGCGCGGCGGCGGCCTTCGCCCCAGTCGAGTCCGCGCAGCGCGCCCATGAAAGCGATCGCCTCGCGCGCCTTCATACCGGGATAGAGGCCCCGTTCTTCGGGCAGATAGCCGATGCGGTGGCGCACCGATTGCGGCTTGTGGCTGCCGAACAGGCGGCTCGTCCCCTCGTCGGGATCGATGATGCCCAGCGTCATGCGCAGGCTGGTGGTCTTGCCCGCGCCATTGGGACCGAGAACGCCATAGATGCTCCCGACCGGTACCTCGAGGTCGACATGATCGACCGCCTTGAATTCGTCGAAATATTTGGTGAGGCCGCGCGCCTCCACGCAATAATCGGTCAAACGCTGGTCCCCGCTCGCTGAATCGGCCCGCATATCATCACTGTATCATCGCTCTATGGCACGGCCCGCCGCCTGTCGTATAGGGGCGCAATGCTTTCCAATGCCTTGCCCCCGATCGAAGAGCGGCTCGCGGCCACTGCACGCGCGCATGGCTTCGCGGCGTTCGGCATCGCGCACGCCGACGCGGCACCGCAAACCGCGGCGCGGCTGAGGCAATGGCTCGCCGACGGATGCCATGGCGACATGATCTGGATGGAAAGCCGCGCCGAACAGCGCGGATCGCCGCAAGGGCTGTGGCCCGAGGTGCGGTCGGTGATCGCGCTCGGCATGAGCTACGCCCCCGGCACCGATCCGCTGGCGCTCGCGGGGGCGCCCGACCGCGGCCGCATCTCGGTCTATGCGCAAGGGGCCGATTATCATGACATCGTCAAAAAGGCGCTGAAGCATGTCGCGCGCTGGCTCGTCGCCGAGGCGCCGGGGGCGGAAGTGAAGGTCTTTGTCGACACCGCGCCGGTGATGGAAAAGCCGCTCGCCGCCGCTGCCGGGCTCGGCTGGCAGGGCAAGCACAGCAATATGGTCAGCCGCGAACATGGCAGCTGGCTGTTTCTGGGCGCCATCTACACGACGCTCGATCTGGCGCCGTCGGTTCCGGGGCGCGATCGGTGCGGCAGTTGCACCGCCTGTCAGCAGGCCTGCCCGACCGCGGCCTTTCCGGCGCCCTATCGCGTCGATGCCCGCCGCTGCATCTCCTATCTGACGATCGAGCATGACGGGCCGATCCCGACCGAATTCCGGCGCGCGATCGGCAACCGCGTCTATGGCTGCGACGATTGTCTGGCCGTGTGCCCGTGGAACAAGTTCGCCGACACCGCGGCGCGGCACCGGGCGTTTCTGCCGCGCGGCGAACTGGCGGCGCCCGCGCTCGCCGATCTGCTCGCACTCGACGATGCGGGGTTCCGGCAGATCTTTTCAGGCTCGCCGATCAAGCGGATCGGGCGGGGCCGCATGGTGCGCAACGCCGCGATCGCGGCGGGCAACAGCGGGGATCGCGGTTTGCGGCCGCGCCTGATGGCGCTGGCGAGCGACGAATCGCCGATGGTCGCCGACGCCGCGCGATGGGCGCTCGAGCAACTGGCGGAGTGACGGCGGGAGACGGCGATCGCGCCGCCCCCCTCCGTCGCCGGTCCGCCTTCTTGCCTAGAATCCCCGCATGAAGGTCGCGGTGATCGGGGCGGTAATCGCGCCGATAACGAGTGCGACGACGATCGCCGCGACCACGATCAGGATCGTGTAGGTCATCGCCTTGTCCTGCGGCGCGCGCATCAGGCGGGGCAGTCCGAGGTAAAGGAGATAGAGGCCGTAGAGGCCGAGCAGCGACAGCCAGGAAAGCGCGGGCAGGATCGCGAAGATGCCCGCGACCCAGCTCGCGGTGCCCGAATAGGCCGCGACCTTGAACGCCTGAACGCGGTTCTGCGTCGCTCCGAAGCTGGGGGCGAGCGCGTCGATGATGAGCGCGAGGATGAAGACCCCGATCAAGGTCGTCGCATATTGCACGACGGCCGAGGCGACGGCCGAGCCGACCGAGGGGCGATAGGTGAAGCCCATTACCGAAAAGCCGAAGGCGAGCATGCCGATCAGCCCCGCCACCGCGGGAATCGCCGCCAGCGGGATGATATAGCGGCGATAGAGGCCGCCGATCGTTTCGGCTTCGCCGTCGATCACCTCCCACTCGCGCGCGGGCTGGAGCAAGATATTCTT
>NZ_MEFH01000174.1:0-6072 GCF_001725095.1 Sphingopyxis sp. SCN 67-31
GGCGAAGGCGGCATCCGCCCGGCGTCGCAACCCTTCCTGCAGGGGCTGCGCGACATCTGCAACGAACGCGACCTGATGCTGGTGTTCGACGAGGTCCAGTGCGGCGTCGCGCGCACCGGATCGCTCTATGCCCATGAACAGTTCGGCGTCGCGCCCGACATCATGGCGACCGCAAAGGGCATCGGCGGCGGCTTCCCGCTCGGCGCCTGCCTTGCCACCGAAAAGGCGGCGCGCGGGATGGTCATCGGCACGCATGGATCGACCTATGGCGGCAATCCGCTGGCGATGGCCGCTGGGCAGGCGGTGTTCGACGTGATCCTGGAGGATGGCTTCATGGATCAGGTCAAGGCGACCGGCGAGCGGCTGCGCGGCGCGCTCGAACAGCTTATCCCCAATCACGATCATCTGTTCGAAAGCATCCGCGGCATGGGCCTGATGCTCGGCATCAAGATGAAGTCCGACAGCCGTGCCTTCGTCGCGCATCTGCGCGACAACCACGGTCTGCTGACGGTCGCGGCGGGCGACAATGTCGTGCGCATCCTGCCGCCGCTGAACATCGAACAGGGTCATATCGACGAATGTATCGAGAAACTGTCGGCGGGGGCGGCGAGCTACACGCCGCCGGAAGCATGAGCGCACCTGCGCTGCGGCATTTCCTGAACCTGTCCGACGCGGGCGGGGATGCCATCGCGGCGATGCTGGCCGATGCGATCGACCGCAAGACGGCGCGCGCGGCCTGGCCCAAGGGCCGGGTCGACGCCGACGCGCCGCTTGCGGGCCATGTGCTGGCGATGATCTTCGAGAAGAATTCGACCCGCACGCGCGCGTCGTTCGACATGGCGATCCGCCAGCTCGGCGGCAGCGCGATGGTGATGGAAGCGGGGTCGATGCAGATCGGTCGCGGCGAAACCATCGCCGATACGGCGCGCGTCCTGTCGCGCTATGTCGATGCGATCATGATCCGCACCGATGATCATGCAAAGATCGAGGAGCTGGCCGAATATGCCAGCGTCCCCGTGATCAACGGGCTGACCGACCTGTCGCACCCGTGCCAGATCGTCGCCGACCTGCTGACGATCGTCGAGGGCGGCAAGGCCTTGCCCGGCCTTGAACTCGCATGGCTTGGCGATGGCAACAATGTGCTCGCCTCGCTGATCGAGGCGGCGGGGCTGTTCGGCTTCAATGTTCGCGCCGGGGTGCCGCAGGGCTATGACCCCGACATGCGCTTCGTCGAGGCGGCGCGCGCGCAGGGCGCGCGCATCGACATCGTGCGCGACGCGGCCGAGGCGGTGGCGGGCGCCGACATCGTCGTCACCGATACCTGGGTGTCGATGGGGCAGGACCATGCGCATAACAAGCTGGCCGCAATGGCGCCCTATCAGGTCGACGAGCGATTGATGGGCAAGGCGAAGGGCGATGCGCTGTTCCTCCACTGCCTGCCCGCGCATCGCGGCGAAGAGGTGGTCGATGCGGTGATCGACGGCGCGCAGTCGCGCGTGTGGGACGAGGCGGAAAACCGCGTCCATGCACAGAAATCGGTTCTTTTGTGGGCGTTGGGGAAATTGTGAGCGAGACGCGCGAAACCTGGTTCGACGAACCCCTGATCTTCACCATCGCCGAGCGGCATGTCCGCGGCCGCTTCGTGCGGCTGGGGCCGGTGCTCAACCGCATCATGGCGGCGCACAGCTATCCGCCGGTGATGGAAAAGCTGCTCGCCGAGGCGCTGGTGCTGACCGTGCTGCTCGGTTCGACGCTCAAGGACGATGAAAGCCAGATGACGCTGCAGGCGCAGACCGGCGGCGGCCCCGTCGATCTGCTCGTCTGCGATTATCGCGCTGGTGAGCTGCGCGGCTATCTGAAGTTCGATGCCGAACGGCTGGCCGAAGTCGGACCCGACCCGACGCTGTTCGGTCTGTTCGGCGAGGGTTTTCTGGCGATCACCTTCGATCAGGCGGTGAGCGGCGAGCGCTGGCAGGGGATCGTCCCGCTCGAAGGATCGTCGATCGCCGATGCCGCCGAACATTATTTCGAGCAGTCCGAACAGATACCGAGCCTCGTCCGGCTTTGCGCGCGGCACGACGCGGAGCTGGGCTGCGTCGCCGGGGGTCTGCTGCTGCAGCATCTGCCCGACGGCGAGGTCGGGCGCGACCGGATCGAAGCGCGCGCCGATCATCCCGAATGGGAACATGCGCGCACGATTGCGGCGACGCTGAAGGACGAGGAACTGACCGACGCCGCGGCCTCGCTCGAAACGTTGGCGTGGCGGCTGTTCCACGAAGAGGAAGTGCGCGTCGAACCCGGCGTGGCGGTGTCGCGCGGCTGTCGCTGCAACATCGACCATTATGCGCGGGTTCTGGCACAGTTTCCCGAAGCCGAACGGCAGGAAATGGCCGACGACGACGGGATCATCCAGGTCGATTGTGCCTTTTGTTCGCGGCTGTTCCCCGTCCCGCTAGACGAGATCGCGACGCGCCACTGACGCACGGGCCGTCGATGAAGCGAGGCAGGCGTGCGCTGAATGGTTGAAATACGCGGGTTTGATGATTAGGTGATGTGCAGGGGTCGTTGCCGTTCCACACGGAACGGCCGGTGGACAAGGTGCAAATGACGATCTTCTCTCCCATGTTTCGCATATCGGCGATGGCGCTTGCCCTGACCGGAGCGGCGAGCGCGGTGCCTGCGCAGGCGCCGACGCTGGCCATGCTCGACCGGCTGGAAAAGGGTAGTTGGCAGCTGCGCGAGCGCGGCAAGGACGCGGTGCTCCAGACCGTGTGTCTGGGCGATGCGCGCCGCCTGATCCAGGTCTATCATCCGCGCGCGAACTGCTCGCGCTATGTGATCGAGGATACGCCGACATCGGTGACGGTGCATTATACCTGCCCCGGCGCCGGGCATGGCCGCACCACGATCCGCAGCGAAACGAACCGGCTCGTCCAGATCGACACGCAGGGCATCGCCGACGGCAAGCCCTTCTCGCAGGCGATCGAGGCGCGCCGCGCCGGCGGCTGCTGAAGCAAACCCTTTGTTAACCATCCTTCGCTAGAAGGGCGATTGCGACACGCCGATGTGTGTCCTTCTCCCTAACGGCATTCATGCCGCACTGGGCCGCCCGTCGAACGACGCGCGGCCCATTTTCTTTGGTGCGCCGCACAAATCGCGGTCTTGCGCGAAGCGCGACGCGGGCGTATCGCGCGGCGATGCAGGATCTTTCCGGAAAAACGGTGATCGTCCTTCTGTCGGGCGGTCTGGACTCGATGGTTTGCGCAGGACTGGCGCGCGAGGCGGGGGCGCGGATCGTCGCGCTGACCGTCGATTACAACCAGCGGCACCGCGTCGAGCTGGACTCGGCGGCGCGGATTGCGACGGCGGTGGGCGCGGCCGAGCATATCGTGCTGCCGCTCGATCTGCGGCGCTTCGGCGGGTCGGCGCTGACCGCCGACATCGATGTGCCCAAGGACGGCGTGGGCGAGGATATTCCCGTCACCTATGTTCCCGCGCGCAACCTGATCTTCCTGTCGCTGACGCTCGGCCTCGCCGAAGCGCGGCGGTCGCAGGACATCTTCATCGGCGTCAACGCGCTCGATTATTCGGGCTATCCCGATTGCCGCCCCGAATTCATCGCGGGCTTCCAGCATCTCGCGCAGCTCGCGACGCGCGACGGCGACAAGGGGGTCGATTTCACGATCCACGCGCCGCTGCAGCATATGACCAAGGCCGACATCGCGGCCGAGGCGGCGCGGCTCGGCATGGATGCGGGGATGAGCTGGTCCTGTTACGACCCGACGCCCGAGGGGCTGCATTGCGGGCTGTGCGACAGTTGCCGCCTGCGCCGCAAGGGCTTCGCCGACGCCGGGCTCGCCGACCCGACGCGCTACGCCGTCGAGGCCTGACCCATGGCCTATGCGGTCAAGGAAATATTCCTGACGCTGCAGGGCGAGGGCGCGCAGGCCGGACGTCGCGCTGTCTTCTGCCGCTTTGCGGGCTGCAACCTGTGGACGGGGCGCGAGCAGGACCGCACCAAGGCGATCTGCAAATTCTGCGATACCGATTTCGTCGGCACCGACGGGACGCTGGGCGGCAAATATGCCGATGCCGCGGCGCTGGCGGAGCGGATTGGCGAAACATGGGGGGCGGCGCAAGATGACCGCTATGTCGTGCTGACCGGCGGCGAGCCGATGTTGCAGGTCGACGATGCGCTGATCGAGGCGCTGCATGGCGAGGGCTTCACCGTCGCGATCGAAAGCAACGGCACGCTGCCGGTGCCGCGGCTGATCGACTGGATCTGCATCAGCCCCAAGGCGGGCAGCGAGCTGGTCCAGACGAGCGGCGACGAACTCAAGCTGGTGTGGCCGCAGCCGGGGAGCGATGTCGAACGGCTCGCGGAACTCGATTTCGCGCACCGGCTGATCCAGCCGCTCGACGATGCCAATGCCGCGGACAATGTCCGGCACTGTATCGATCTGGTGATGCGCGATCCGCGCTGGCGTCTGTCGCTCCAGACGCACAAGACGCTGGGGCTGCGCTGAGCGAAGAGACTGCGGCGACCGCCCTACTGGCTGTCGACCTGGGCCTTCTTTGCCGCCGGCGCGGGTACGGCGTCGGGATTGTCGCTCTGATCCGCGGGCGCGCTGTCGCTGCTGCTGCTGTCGGCGCTTTCGTCGTCGGCCTTGCTGTCGGTCTTTTTGGAATCGCTGCCGGGCACGCTGCTGTCGACCGCGGTGCCGTCGCTCGCCGCATCGTCGAGGACGATCATCGAGTCGCTGATCGTGCCGGGTTCGACCTCGACCGCGTCGAGCTTGGTCGTGGTCTTGCTGCCTTCGCTGCCTCCGCAGGCGGCGAGCGACAGGGCGAGGAGCGAGGTGAGGATGATCCGCGTCATGTGCCGGTCCTAATCGCTGGCCGCGATCTTGTCGAGAAAGGCCGGAAAGGCATCGGCGAGCGCGGCATCGACGGCGGCGAAATCGGCGGGACGGCCAAGCTCCGCCAGGCTCGTCACCGGAAATTCGGCGATGCCGCATGGCACGATGCCGCCGAAATGCGTCATGTCGGGCGCGACGTTGAGCGAAAAGCCGTGGAGCGTGACCCAGCGCCGGACGCGGACGCCGATCGCGCCGATCTTTGCCTCGCGGCCGTTGCGGTCATCGGTCCAGATGCCGATCCGCCCCTCGGCGCGGCGCGCTTCGACGCCGAGCCGCGCGAGCGCGTCGATCACCCAGCCTTCGAGCGCATGGACATAAGCGCGCACGTCGCGCCCGCGCTGCGCGAGGTCGAGCTGGACATAGCCGACGCGCTGGCCGGGACCATGATAGGTGTAGCGCCCGCCGCGGCCCGCGTCATAGACCGGAAAACGCGGGTCGAGCAGCTCGGCGGGGTCGGCGCTCGTCCCGGCGGTATAGAGCGGCGGATGTTCGAGCAGCCAGATGCGCTCGCCCGCCGTGCCGGCGTGGATCGCGGCAGCGCGCGCCTCCATATCGGCAAGCGCGGCGGGATAATCGACAAGGCCGGGCGAAACGGTCCATTCGGGAGGCGGGAGCGCGGACATCGCGCGGCTTCTGCCCCGCGCGGGCGCGAAGCGCAAGGGGGCGGCATCCGCGCCGAACGGGGCTGGACTTTGGGCGCGAAGCCGGTCAGGTTCGGTGCCAATCCGAAGCGATAAATGACGGGGTATCAATGGCAAAATTCGATATGGGCGCGGCGTGGGACGATGCCATTCAGCTTTTGAAGGCACACCGCCCGCTCACCGGCACCATCGCGGCGGTTTTTCTGTTCCTGCCGGCGCTTGCGGTGGCCTGGTTCGGCCCCGCGCCGATCGAGCCGCCCGCCGAAGCGACGATCGACCAGCTGACCGCCGCGATGCAGCAGAATATCCTGCAGATGCTGCCGTATCAGATCGGCGTTGCGCTGTTCACGATGTTCGGGACGGTGGCGATCATGCGGCTGTGGCTGTCGCGGTCGAGCACCAGCGTCGGCGAAGCGCTGGGCTTTGCCGCGTCGATGCTGCTCACCATTTTGGCGGTGCAGATATTGACCGGCCTGATGCTGGGCGTCGGCTTTCTGCTGCTCATCATTCCG
>NZ_MEFH01000175.1:0-6057 GCF_001725095.1 Sphingopyxis sp. SCN 67-31
GGCGGGGTCGGCTTTCTGTCGGGCATGTTCGGCGTCGGCGGCGGCTTTCTGACGACGCCGCTGCTGATCTTTTACGGTATCCCGCCGACGGTCGCCGCGGCGTCGGCCGCGACGCAGGTGACGGGGGCCAGCGTATCGGGCGCGCTCGCGCATTTCGAGCGCGGCGGCGTCGATTTGCGCATGGGCGCGGTGCTGATCGCCGGCGGGTTGCTCGGATCGCTGATCGGCGCCGGATTGTTCGAACTGCTCACCGCTTGGGGACAGATCGATACGACGATCAACATCCTTTACGTCGTGCTGCTGGGATCGGTCGGCGGGTTGATGGCGCGCGAAGCATGGGGTGCGCTGCGCGCGCTGCAGGCCGGGCTTCCGGCGCCGGCGCGCAAGCGGCGCCACCATCCGATGGTCGCGAACCTGCCGATGCGCTGGCGCTTCTATCGCTCGGGCCTCTATATTTCGCCGCTCGCACCGCTGATCCTCGGGGCGCTCGTCGGCATATTGACGATGCTGCTGGGCGTCGGCGGCGGTTTCATCATGGTCCCGGCGATGATCTTCCTGCTCGGCATGGGAGCGCAGGTGGTCGTCGGCACCTCGCTGTTCCAGATCCTGTTCGTCACCATCGCGACGACGATGGTCCATGCGATGACAACGGGCGCGGTCGATATCGTCCTCGCCGGCCTGCTGCTGCTCGGCAGCGTGACGGGCGCGCAGATCGGCGCGCGTTTCGCGCAAAAGGTCCGCCCCGAATATCTGCGCATGGCGCTGGCGATCATCGTGCTGCTCGTCGCGCTGCGCATGGCGGTCGGCCTCTTCATCCGTCCCGACGAAATCTACACCGTCCAGTGACGCGGATCGGCGCCTCGATCGCAGCGCTGCTGCTGTTGCTGCTGCCCGCCGCGGCGCAGGCAGTCGATCCGCGTCTGGTGCCCGACGTGTCGAGCCGCTCGATCGAAATCCAGTACAGCTTCACCGGCGAGGAATTGCTGCTGTTCGGCGCGATCCTCTATCCAGGTCAGCGCCTGCCCGACGATCGCGCCGACATCGTCGTCGTTCTGAAGGGCCCGGTGCGGCCGGTGGTGCTGCGCGAAAAGCAGCGCATCGCGGGCATGTGGGTCAACGCCAGCAGCATCCGGCTGCGCACCTCGCCCGGTTTCTACGCGATCGGGTCGTCGCGCCCGGTCGACAAGCTGGTCGACGAACGCACCGCGGCGATCTTCGAGCTTGGCCTTAAAAATCTGTCGATGTCGCCGACCGGCTTTTCGGAGGCGAAGAAGCTCGAGCGGTTCGAGGCGGGGCTGGTCGATCTCTATCGCCGCATGGGGCTGTTCTACGAAAACCCTTCGGCGGTCGAGATTACCGAAGGCGTGTTGTATCGGGCGCGAATCCCCGTGCCGGCGCGCGTTCCCGTGGGCACCTACCGCGCCGAAACCTATCTGATCAGCAAGGGACGCGTGCTGGCCGTCGCCTCGCGCGACGTTCAGATCCGCAAGGCGGGCTTCGAACGTTTCGTCGCGCTCGCGGCGCAGCGGCACGGGTTCCTCTACGGCCTTGCCGCGGTCGCGCTGTCGCTGCTGCTCGGCTATGCCGCATCGGCGCTTTTCCGCCGCCGCTGATCTATCATAAGCGCTTTGTTTACCCTCGCCTGCGATAGTCGCCGCGGGACAAACATATGGCGGGGCTGAATATGGATATGCATGGGGGCGGTTTTGGTACCGGCGACGCGACGGCTGCGCAGCATGTCAGGCTGGCGGGCGGCGGAACGGCGGCGCCGATTGCGCCGGTGCAGGCGCACCACCGCGACGACTTGCTGATCGGCGAAGTGATCGACATTGCCGGCTCGGCCTCGCGCATCCTGCTCGATGCTTCGGCGTTGCAGGGCTTGTCGACATCGAACGACCCGTCGGTCGCGATGGCGGGCCAGGTGGGCGCGCAGGTCAAGGTGCGCGTCGGCAATGTCTGGCTGCTCGCCAGCGTGCGCGACCAGCAGCTTTACGAGCGCGGCGAGGGGCTGATCGTCGCGGCGATCGATTTCCTCGGCGAAGGCGAAGAAGAAAAGCTGACCGGCCGCATCCACAATTTCCGCCGCGGCGTGACGCGCTATCCGATTCCGGGCAGCCAAGTCTATGCTGCGACCAGCGCCGACCTCAAGCAGATCTACGCCGCCGACGAGCGGGCGCATGTCGAGATCGGGACCGTCTATCCGACGCGCGACATTCGCGGTTCGCTGTATGTCGACGCGATGCTCGGCAAGCATTTCGCGCTGCTCGGATCGACCGGTACGGGTAAATCGACGAGCGCCGCGCTGATCCTGCACAAGATCTGCGAACTGGCACCGCAAGGCCATATCGTGATGATCGACCCGCACGGCGAATATTCGGCGGCGTTCAAGGGCACCGGCGCGCTGTTCGACGTCGACAATCTCGCGATGCCCTATTGGCTGATGAATTTCGAGGAACATTGCGAGGTTTTCGTCACCAGCGAAGGGCGCGACCGCCAAGGCGATTGCGACGTGCTCGCCAAATGTCTGCTCCAGGCGCGGCTCAAGAACCGGCTGGCCGAGGGGATGACGAAGATCACGGTCGATTCGCCGATCCCCTATCTGCTGTCGGATCTGCTCAACATCCTGCAGAACGAGATGGGTAAACTCGACAAGGCGACCTCGTCGGCGCCCTTCATGCGCATCAAGGGCAAGATCGAGGAAATGCGCGCCGACCCGCGCTATAATTTCATGTTCTCCGGTATGCTCGTCGCCGACACGATGGCAAACTTCCTCGGCAAGATCTTCCGCCTGCCGTCGGACGGCCGGCCGATCTCGATCATCGACGTATCGGGGGTGCCGTCGGACATCACGGGCGTGGTCGTCGCGGTGCTGTCGCGCCTGACCTTCGACTATGCGATCTGGTCGCGCGGCGAGCCGCAGCGTCCGATCCTGCTCGTCTGCGAAGAAGCCCACCGCTACATCCCGTCGAAGGATAGCGGACAGGGGCAGGCGGTGCGCAAGATCCTCGAACGTATCGCCAAGGAAGGCCGTA
Source organism: Sphingopyxis sp. SCN 67-31 (assembly GCF_001725095.1). NCBI lineage: Bacteria > Pseudomonadati > Pseudomonadota > Alphaproteobacteria > Sphingomonadales > Sphingopyxidaceae > Sphingopyxis > Sphingopyxis sp. SCN 67-31. The sequence continues at coordinate 3,033 of NZ_MEFH01000175.1, forward strand.
AATACGGCGTGTCGCTGGGCCTCATCACGCAGCGCCCGTCCGACCTTGCCGAAGGCGTGCTGTCGCAGTGCGGCACGATCATCTCGATGCGCCTCAACAACGAACGCGACCAGCATTTCGTGAAGGCGGCGATGCCCGAAGGCGCGCGCGGTTTCATCGATTCGATCCCGGCGCTGCGCAACCGCGAATGCATCATCTGCGGCGAGGGCGTGTCGATCCCGATTCGCGTCCACCTCGACACGCTCGAGGAAGACAAGCGCCCCGCGTCGAGCGATCCGCTCTTCTCGCAGCTCTGGCGCGAAACCGGCGGCGAGCCCGAAATATTGGAGCGCGTCGTCAAGCGCTGGCGCAGCCAGGGCAGGTAAGGCTTCCGTCGTCCCGGCTTTCGCCGGGACGGCGATCTAGCCGGCTTGCGCCGGCTCCCACAATTCGATCGGATTGCCTTCGGGGTCGTGGACGCGCGCGAAGCGGCCGACCGACGGATCATCCCATTCCTTTTTGGTAATCACCTCCTCGCCGGCGGCGCGGAACGGCGCGAGCACCGCGTCGAGATCGTCGACGCGCAGGTTGATCATGAACTGGCGGTCGGCCGGGAAATAGTCGGTGTCGGCCTTGAAAGGCGAGAAGACCAGCGGTCCTCCGGTCACCGTCCACACCCATTGATTGACCGGCGCGCTGTCGTCGGCGCTGCATCCGCCGCCGACGCCGAGACGGTCGCGATACCAGTCGCTGAGCGCGGCGGGATCGCGCGCGCGGAAGAACAGGCCGCCGATGCCTTTGACATGCCCCATGGAAACGCCTCCTTCGCCTTGTGAGCAGAAGAAGCTAGCGCGTCGCGCCTAGCGAATCCACTCGCCGCTCTTCTGATATTCCTCGCGGATCTGACCCGACTGGTTGAGCCGCGGGTCGCTGTAGGCCGGCGGCGTGGGCGCGGCGGTCACCGAAGGGGACGGTGCCGCGGTCTGCGCCGGCGCGCTCAGCGTGCCGGGCAGCGGTGCGGGGCCGCCTGCGGGCAAGGGATCGACCGCAGCGGCGGGCAACAGGGGCGCGCCCGGGATCGGCCCCTTCTTCAGCATCGCAAGCTGCTGCGCGACAGGAAGATAGGGGCCGGGAACCGGCTCGCGGCCCAGATAGGGTGCGCGGAACGCGTCGGGCATGCCCCAGCGGCCGCGCCAGCGGTGGAAGATATGGGCGCCGACGATGTTGGTCATCACCAGGCTCTTGCCCCAGCGCGGCCAGATCGCGGTGGTGTGATAATGGGTGGCGAGCCCGACGCCCGGAAAGACGGCGCCGTTCAGGGCCGCTGATGCGATGCGGCTCGCGCGCAGCCAGTTGTCGCGGCTCGGCGCGCGCGCCATCGCGCCGTCGCACGAGAAGGTGAACTGGCACACGCCGGCGCGTTCGGAACCCTGAAAGACGACGCCGCACACCGTGTTGGGAAAGCTCGGGTGGCGCACGCGATTGAGCACCGTCTGCGCCACGCCGCGCATCCCGTCATCGCTTTCGGAGGCCGCCTCGTAATAGAGGGCGGAGGTCAGGCAATAATGCGCGCGTTCGCGGTCGAGCGCGGTGACGCCGCGAAAGACATAGGATTTGGCCGCCGGGCCGACGAAGGCTTCGTCGCGAAGCTGCGCCGGATCGGCGGGCGGCAGCGCGGTCGCATCGGCATAGCCGACGCTGCTGGGATCGGGCAGCGTCGGGTCGATCTTGAGCGCGTCGGCATAGCTGTCCGAATTCATCACCGCCCAGCGCGTCGGGTCATAGGGTTTGAAGGTCAGCGGCACCGACACGCTGTAGGGGCCGAAGCCGCGCGGGCGGAACTGGCCGCTCGACAGCGCGAGCGCCACGCTGGCGACAAGCACGGCGGCGAGCAGGCCGATCCAGAAATTGCGCCCCGGACCCGCCGCCGCAGCGGCCGCGCGCGGCGCACCGCGCCAGGCGGCGCGGGCGTCGGCATAGCCGGGAGCGTCGAGGTTGAGTTCGGGTTTCATGCGCGCGTCAAAATCCGGTGCCCCGCCCGATCGGCCGATTCGCCCAGGCGTGCTGCGATCCCTGCTTATGCCGCGAGGTGCGAATAAAAGATTGCACCGCGTGTGCGCTGTCCCGCAGCGGGACAGGAGGCAATGCGGCGGCGGTCAGGGGTGGATATCCGCCTGATACCAGCCGTGCCGCTCCGTCACCGTCATCGGCAGGCCGAACAGGCGCGTCAGGCTGTCGCCGGTCAGCAGATCGGCCTTGGCGCCGTCGCGGTCGAGGCGGCCGCCGCGCAGCATCACGATGCGGTCGATCTCGGGTAATATCTCCTCGATATGATGGGTGATCAGCAACAGCGCGACCCCGCTGCGCGCGACGCCACGCAGCATGTCGAGGAAATGATGCCGCGCCGCGGGGTCGAGCCCGGCGCAGGGTTCGTCGAGCAGCAGCGCGCGCGGGCGGTGTGCAAGCGCGCGGGCGATGAGGACGCGGCGGGCCTCGCCCGTTGACAGGCTCGCCATGCTGCGCCCGATCAGATGCTGCGCGCCGACATCGCCGAGCGCCGCCACCGAAACATCGACCATATCCTGCGTGTAGCTTTGATGCGCCCACAGCCCGCGCGAGGCAAAGAAGCCCGAGACGACGCAGTCGAGTACCTCCAGCGGCGGTTCGGCGTCGAAGTCGAGCTGCATCGTCGACGACACGATGCCGAGCAGCTTGCGCAGGTCGAAGACGTTCCAGCTGTCCTGCCCGAAGATGCGGACATCGGCACCCCAGGCAGGATAAAGCTGGCGCGCGATCAGCTTGACCAATGTCGATTTGCCCGAACCGTTGGCGCCAAGGATCGCGGCGCTCTCGCCCGCCGGGATGGTCAGCGCGGGCAGATCGAGAATGCACGCCTCGTCCGCCATGACGCGGACGTTCGACAGCGCGAGCAGGGGGGAATCGTCGACCATGCCGGCGCGTTGAGCATGACCGCGCGCGCGAGGGAAGTGGAAAGGTGAGCGGGGAGTCGGCTTTGGGTAGGAAGACGATATTGCGGAATGTCCTT
>NZ_MEFH01000176.1:0-6051 GCF_001725095.1 Sphingopyxis sp. SCN 67-31
GGTCGGCACCGCGCGCGCGACCCGCGACGCGAAGCATCTCGTGCGCCTCTTCAGGCTGCGTATCGACCGGATCGAGCCTGGGCTCGGGATCGAGGCGATGGCGCTTGCCGCGCCGCAGGTCGAACCCCTTGGCGCTGAGGCGATCGGCACGGGGTTCGATAGCGCACCGCGTGCCCCCGATCTTGCGCCGCTGGTCGATCAGCTCACGGGGCGCGCTGGAGAGGGCGCGCTGTTCCGCCTCGAGGGCCGCGAAAGCGATGTGCCCGAGCGCGCGATCGGCCGTACCGGCCCGCTCGCCCAGCCTTCCGGCTGGCCGGCATGGCCGCGGCCGATCCGCATGCTCGCGCGGCCCGAAGCCCTGTCGGGTGTCGTCGCGCTGCTTCCCGATCATCCGCCGCGCCGCTTTGCGTGGCGCGGACTGTCCTACCGCGTCGTCGCGGGCGATGGACCCGAGCGCATCCATGGCGAGTGGTGGCGAACGACCCGCGAAATGTGGGCGGTGCGCGATTATTTTCGCGTCGAGGCGGAGACTGGCGAGCGTTTCTGGCTGTTCCGCCGCGGCGATGGACAAGAAGACCGTACCGGCGATTTGAGCTGGTATATGCACGGCGTCTTCGGATGAGGGTCCTCTCCGCGACCTATGTCGAACTTCAGGTGACGAGCCATTTCTCCTTTCTGCGCGGCGCGTCGGCGCCCGAGGAATTGTTCGCGACCGCCGCACTGATGGGCCACTCGGCCCTCGGCCTCTGCGATCGGGGCAGCGTCGCGGGCATGGTGCGGGGGCTGTCGGGACAGGAAGCGACCGGCGTGCGCCTGATCCCCGGATCGCACGTCGATCTTCGCGATGGCCGATCGCTGCTGCTCTACCCCAAGAACCGCGCCGCCTGGTCGCGGCTGACCCGGCTCCTGTCGCTCGGCAAGGCACGCGGCGGGAAAGGCAATTGCTGGCTCGACTGGCCCGATGTCGTCGCCTCAGCGGAGGGGCTGGTCGCCGTCCTCCTGCCCGACGCCGCCGACGACCGCACCCGCATCGACCTTGGCGAACTGCGGGAGACGTTCGGCCGCGACGCCTATCTGGCGCTGTCGCTCCGCCGCCGTCCCGGCGACTTCGCGCGGCTGCGCGCGCTCGACGCGCTCGCCCGCGACATCGGCGTGCGCAGCGTCGCTTGTGGCGACATCCTCTATCATGCGCCCGAGCGCCGCCCGCTGCAGGATGTGCTGACCGCGATCCGCGAGAAAACGACGGTCGATGCGCTCGGTTTCAAACGCGAGCGTTTCATGGACCGGGCTCTGAAGTCCCCCGCCGAAATGGAACGCCGCTTCGCGCTGTTTCCCGACGCGATTCAGGCCACGGCAGATATCGCGGCGCTTTGCCGCTTCGACCTGGGCGAGATCCGCTACCAATATCCCTATGAGGAAGTGATGGCCGGCCGCACAGCGCAGGAGGCGCTCTCCGCGCTGACCGAGGAAGGCGCCGCCCGCATGTTTCCGGGCGGCGTGCCGCCCGCCTATCGCAAACAGATCGACCATGAGCTGCGATTGATCGGAGAATTGAATTACGCACCCTATTTCTTGACCGTCAATTCGATCGTCGCCGAGAGTCGCCGACGCGGGATATTATGCCAAGGGCGAGGGAGCGCCGCGAACAGCTGCGTCTGCTTCCTGCTCGGTGTCACGTCGATCGACCCGATCAAGCACGAGCTGCTCTTCGAGCGCTTCGTGTCGGGCGAGCGCAAAGAGCCGCCCGATATCGACGTCGACTTCGAGCATGAGCGGCGCGAGGAAATCATCCAGTGGATCTACGAGACCTATGGGCGGCATCGGTCGGCACTCACCGCGGTGGTGACGCGTTATCGCACCCGCGGGGCGGTCGCCGAGGTAGGGAAGGCGCTCGGCCTGCCGCGCGACCTCACCAAGATGCTCACCGGCCTCGTCTGGGGCTGGTCGGTCGACGGCATCCCCGACGAGCAGATCGCGAGCCTCAACCTCAACGCCGACGATCATCGGCTGCGGCTGACGCTCGATCTCGCGCAGCAGCTCATCGGCACGCCGCGGCATCTGTCGCAGCATCCCGGCGGTTTCGTGCTGACGCAGGAGCGGCTCGACGATCTTGTGCCGATCGAGCCCGCCCGGATGGAAGACCGACAGATCATCGAGTGGGACAAGGACGATATCGACGTCCTCAAGTTCATGAAGGTCGATGTGCTCGGCCTCGGCATGCTCGGCTGCATGAACCGGGCTTTCAATCTGCTTGCCGAGCATAAGGGGATTTCGGTCGGCATGGCTGACCTGCAGGACGATGATCCGGCGGTCTATGGCATGATCCAGAAGGCCGACACCTTGGGTGTCTTCCAGATCGAAAGCCGGGCGCAAATGTCAATGCTGCCGCGGATCAAGCCGAAGTGCTTCTACGATCTGGTGATCGAGGTCGCGATCGTGCGGCCCGGCCCGATCCAGGGCGATATGGTGCATCCCTATCTTCGCCGCCGCGAGGGCAAGGAGAAGCCCGAATATCCGAAGCCCGAGCTTCGCGCGGTGCTCGAGAAGACGCTCGGCGTGCCGCTCTTCCAGGAGCAGGCGATGAAGGTCGCGATTGTCGGCGCGGGTTTCACCCCCGCCGAAGCCGACCAGCTTCGCCGCGCGATGGCGACCTTCAAGCTCACCGGCGGTGTCAGCCATTTCTACGACAAGCTCGTCGGCGGAATGATCGAGCGCGGCTATCCGAAGGATTTTGCCGAGCGGACCTTCAAGCAGATCGAGGGCTTCGGGAGCTACGGCTTTCCTGAAAGCCATGCCGCGAGCTTTGCGAAGATCGCTTACGCTTCATGCTGGATGAAGCATCATCATCCCGACGTCTTCTGCGCTGCGTTGCTGAACGCGCAGCCAATGGGCTTTTATGCGCCCGCGCAGATCGTCAGCGATGCACGCAAGCATGGCGTCGAAGTGCGCCCTGTCTCGATCAACGACAGCCATTGGGATTGCACGCTCGAAGAGACCGGAGGGCCCTATCTCGCGGTTCGTCTCGGCTTCCGCCAGGTGCGTAGCCTCGCCAACGTCCATGGCGCCGCCATCGTCGGCGCGCGCGGCGATATGCCTTTCGATTGCATCGAAGATGTGTGGCGGCGCGCCGGGGTCCCGCGCGCCGCAATCGAACGGATCGCCGAAGCCGATGGCTTCGCCTGCCTTGCCGAGGACCGGCGACAGGGCCTCTGGAAGGTGCGGGGTCTTGGCGAGGCGCCGCTCCCCTTGTTCGCGGCGGCAGACGCTCGCGAGTCCAGTTTCTCGCCCGAGGGGCTCGAACCCGCGACCTCGCTTCGGCCAATGACCCAGGGGCGCGAGGTGGTGGAGGATTATCGCACGCTGCAGCTGTCGCTGCGCGCGCATCCGCTGAGTTTCTTGCGGGATGAGCTTGATACGATGGGTATCGTGCGCTGCGCCGATCTCGGACAGATTCGCGACGGGCGCAACATCGAGGTCGCCGGCGTCATCCTTGTGCGGCAGCGGCCCGGCTCAGCGAAAGGCGTCCTGTTCGTGACGATCGAGGACGAGACCGGTATCGCCAACGGCATCCTGTGGCCCGATCGCTTCGATATCTACCGGCGCCAAGTCATGTCGGCCTCGATGATCGCGATGCGCGGACGGCTTCAGAAGGAAGGCGAGGTCATTCACATCATCTGCGACCGGATTATCGATCATGACGCGATGTTGCGCTCGATCGCGCAGGGCGACGTCTCCATTGCGCCCGGACGCGGGGATGGGGCGCGGAACGGAGGCGGACCGGACTCCCGCGACGCGCCGCTGCGCATCCAGAGCCATGACTTTCACTGACAGCCATTGCTCTCCTGGCTCGTTGAACCTTTCCCTCATTGGCTGCCTGATTGCGGGCCTCGGCTCGCCTCGTGCCGTCAACCCCCTGCAGGGGTTCGCCCTCGCATGCGCTCGGTGACGGCGGCTCGCGGGCCCTCCCTCTGGCGCCATCGGGGACGGTCCCCGAGCAAGCAAGGAGACTTCAAATGGCAAGCATCGCAAATCTTACCGTCAAGGACGACGGCAGCTTCGAGGGCACGCTCGCGACCCTGATGGTCACCGCGCCGATCGCGATCGTCCCGAACGGCCGCAAGATGAAGGACAGCGAACCCGACTATCGCGTCATCAGCCGCAAGAATGGCTACGAACTCGGCGCTGGCTGGGTGAAGACCTCGCAGGCCGGCGCCGAATATGTCTCGGTGTCGCTGTCGGCTCCCGAACTCGGGCAGATCTTTTGCAACATCGCCAACGCGCCGGGCGACGATCCGTCGAAGAAGGTCCTCATCTGGAATCCGCCGTCGTGACACCGAAGCCGGCCCCGAAATCCGGGGCCGGCTTCTTTCTCAATTGGCAGGGTCCCTGTCCTGGTGAGAATAGCGGCCAATTGTTCCAAGAAGGTCTGTCGTCGAAATCACGCTCCCGCCGCCGCCCTGCTGAACAAGATCGAAAAGGGCGTGCAGAATCGTTTCGTCATCAGGGATAGGGAGATCGAGGTTGCGGCCAAAAGGCGTCCTGACCCGGGCGCCCGGCTGTACCTGGCGAACCAATACTTGAACGTCATGCTTCGGCGGCATCGGACCAAGCTCATCAAAGCCGCAAACCTTCGCTTCGTCGCCGACCAGGGGTCGGAGGCGATGCGATCTGTCCGGATGATCCGAAAACCATTGGGCGTCGTCTTCTTTCCAACTGGTCTGGGCGCGAAAGACCTGGGTTGGGGGGAGGCTGAGACCAGCATTGCGCGCGACGGCCTCGCCCTCCGCGGCGCGATCGGCGAAGACGCTCTGGATCGAGGCAATCGCCTCTTCAACGTTAGGAGCAGAAGGTGCGCGACGGTTTTGCTTCGTCACCGGAAAATCATCCCAATCCTGGGAAGCGAACATCCCCATCAAGATGGTCTCGTGCAACTTTTTTGCACAACATTCTCCGACCAACGCCGGCGTTCCATCCTTGGTGATGCCGCCGAACGTGCGACTATTGTGCGCAAGCGGGAGTCGGCAAAGGGAGCAATTATCTCCATCCGCCCGCATGATCTTTTGGATTGCGCGCTCTACGCGCCGTTTGGCAGCTGGCTTCATAGTTCCCTCCCGGGAAGATGGCGGATCGGCCTCGTCTCTACGGACCGTAACAGCGCCGTTGGCGTCGGTCCAATGTGTCGAGGCCAAAGCCGGCCGAACCAGCGACTAATGGCCAAATTGTCGCGCTAAGGTCCGGAACGATAGAGTGCACCGCAGATAGCGAGGACAGTCCACGCGGTACCATCCCCGCTCTCGATTGCCGCTATTCCCTTGGCCGAGGCCATGCCTCCTTCAATCAACCCGCAAGGGGTCCCTGCGCTGCGCTTGGGCCTCCGCTGCGCTGCGGTGATTGCGGCCCGTCCCCGTCCGGCGGGGCGACTGTCGAGCGGGAATGGACCCGCTCCCGGACAGGAGCCTCGATATGCCGCTTTCCACCGCCCAATCGCTCGGCTGGAACCTCGCCCGCACGATGATGACCATCATCGTCCTGATCGAAACCGCCCAAGGATATTCGGTGATGCCGCTCGACTGGTCAAAGGAACTCAGCCAATGACGACGCCACATTCCCTCCCGATCGCGCTCGGGGTCGCCCTTGCCTTGCTCGCCACGCCCGCCGCGGCAAGCGATCCGGCCGATCCCCGCCAGCGCGTCGGTCGCGCCAACGCCGAGGCGCGGGTCCAGCCCGATCGCCAAGCCTATCGCAATGCGATCCAGCAATATGCCTGGTCAGAAGGCGCGCTCTTCCAAGTCTATGCCGCGCCGGGGCAGGTCACCGATATCGTGCTGCAGGAAGGCGAGCAGCTCGTCGGTCCGGGTCCCGTCGCCTCGGGCGACACGGTGCGCTGGATCATCGGCGACACGGTGAGCGGTGCGGGGGCGCGGCGCCGCGTCCATATCCTCGTGAAACCAACCCGATCGGGCATCATGACCAATATGATCATCAACACCGACCGGCGCACCTATCATGTCGAACTGCGCGCGACCGCCGCATCCTATATGGCGTCGGTCT
>NZ_MEFH01000177.1:0-6051 GCF_001725095.1 Sphingopyxis sp. SCN 67-31
GCGCGTCCCAGCTGTGCCCCGGATCGAGCGGCACGACGACATGGACGCCCTTGCCGCCCGAGAGCATCGCGAAGCTGACAAGCCCGATGTCGGCGAGTTGGCGCTTCAGGTCCGCCGCGGCCTTTTTGACGTCGGCGAAATCGAGCCCTTCGTCGGGGTCGAGGTCGAAGACCATGCGGTCGGGCCGTTCGACTGCGTCTGCGTGGCTGCCCCAGCCGTGAAATTCGATCGTCCCCATCTGGACGCAGGCGAGGATGCCGTCCGCATCCTCGACATAGAGATAATCCTCGACGGCGCCGTCCTTCTCTTCGATCGGGACGTGGTGGACGTGCGGGCCGAAGCTGCCCGAATCATGCTTCTGGAAAAAACATTGCTTCGCACGCCCCTGCGGACAGCGGACGAGGCTGACCGGGCGGCGCGCGAGGTGCGGGAGCATGACCGGCGCCACCGCGGCATAATAGTCGGCGAGGTCGCCCTTCGTCGCCTTTGCCTCGGGGAAGATGACGCGCTCGCGGCTGCTGATCTTCACGTCGCTGACCGGGCCGGGAGCCTTGGCCTTGGTTTCGGGTTTCACGTCCTTCGCCTCCTTGTCGGCGCGCAGCCCGACGAAGCTCGCGTGGCGGACCGAGCCGCCGGCGGTATATTCGGCGAAGGCGATCTCGGCGACAAGGTCGGGCTTTACCCAATGGACCTTGCGCGCCGCCGCCTTGTCGACCTCGACCGGCGCAGTCTTGCGCGCGCGGCCCGCGAATTTCGCCGCGAGCATCGCCATCGTATCGGCATCGAAACCGGTGCCGACATTGCCCTTATAGACGAGTTCCCCCTTTTCGCGCTGCGCAAGGAGCAGCGAAGCGAAGGGGCGTGCCTTCGCCGAACTCTCCTTCCAGCCGACGATGACGAATTCCTGGCGACGGGTGCATTTGACCTTCACCCAGTTTTTCGACCGGCGGCCGGCATAGGGTGCATCGGCGCGCTTGGCGATGATGCCCTCCTGCCCTGCGCCGCACATCGCCTCATAGAGCGTTTCGCCCGCGCCGATGACATGATCGGCGACCGCAATGGGCGGCGCTGCATCGCGGAGCAGCGCCTCGAGACGTTCCTTGCGTTCGAGATTGCCGAGTGCGGTGAGCGACTTGCCGTTCTCTTCGAGCAGGTCGAAGGCGAAGAAATGCAGGTCGGTCGCCTCGTCCTGCGCGCCGTGGCCGCGTTTCAGGACTGCCTGGAGCGAGGAGAAGTCGGGGTTGCCGTCCTTGCCATAGACGACGATCTCACCGTCGATCAGGCACGGCGGCAGGTTCAGCGCAGCGATATGGCGCGCGAGCGGCGCGAACTTGTCGGTCCAGTCGAGCCCGCTGCGCGTATAGACGACGACCTGATCCCCCGCCGCGGCGACGAGCGCGCGATAGCCGTCGAACTTGATCTCGTGGAACCAGTTGTTGCCGGCCGGCACGGTGTCGACGAGCGTCGCCAGCTGCAGCTTGCGGAATTTGGGCGGCTTGGCGCCGGCTTTTGAGCCTTTGGCGACCTTGCGATTGTGCGCCGCCGCTGCCGCCATCTTCTTCGCGAAGGCTTCACCCTTTGCGCCCTTCAGCGATTGCTCGCCGCCTTCGTCGCCCGCGATCTCGGCCATCGGGCGGTCGGTGAGGACGCTGGTGAGGTAGCGGCCGGTCAAGTCGTCGCTGCCCCTCGCATAGGCGTCGTCGATCTTGCGGAGCAGCCAGTTTTCGCGCTTTTCGCCGGCGCGGGGCTTCATGCGGACGAGCAGCCATTCGCCCTTCATCCGCTCGCCGTCGAGGGTGAAGTGAAGATGGCCCTTTTCCAGATCCTTCGCGCTCTTCCCCGCGACCGGCGCCCAGGTGCCGCGATCCCACAGCATCACCGAACCGCCGCCATATTCGCCCTTGGGGATCACCCCCTCGAAATCGGCATAGGCCATCGGATGATCTTCGGTGCGCACCGCGAGCCGCTTGTCGTCGGGGTTCGCGCTCGGCCCCTTGGTGACCGCCCAGCTCTTGAGCACGCCATCGACTTCGAGCCGGAAGTCGTAATGGAGGCGCGTTGCGTCGTGCTTCTGGACGATGAAGCGATTGCCGCCCCCCTTCGCAACCTTGCCCGCGGGTTCGGGGGTCAGCTTGAAATCGCGCTTCTTGTTATATTGGGCGAGAGGGTCGGCACGGGTCATCGCGTTCCACCTTGTCTGTGCCCCTGCGAAGGCAGGGGCACACAATAGCCGAGGGCAATCCGGCGCTCACGAGACTATGCCCGCTTTTTCGCCGGCGCCTTTTTGGCGGGCGCCTTCTTCTTCGTCGCAGCGGCGGCCGTTTTCTTGCCGTCGACCGACGCCTTGAGCGCTGCCATCAGATCAATGACATTCGATCCTTCGCGCACATCGGCGGGTTCCCCGACATCCTCGAGCACGCGCTTGCCCTTGGCTTTCGTTTTCTTGGCGATGACGCGCTTCAGCGCATCGACATAGTGATTGTGATAGTCGGCGGCGTCGAACTTGCCGCTCTTCTTGTCGATCAGCGTTTCGGCGAGATCGAGCAGGTCGGCGTCGGGCTTGCTCGCGGGCACGTCGCGGAAATAGCTGGCCGCCTTGTTCACTTCCTCGGCATAGCGCAGCACTTCGAGCACCAGCCCCTTGCCGCAGGGACGCAGCCCGACGAGCTGTTCCTGACCGCGCAGCGCAAGCTGCCCCAGCCCCACCTTCTTCGTTCGCCGCAGCGCTTCGCGCAGGACGATATAGGCTTCCTCGGCCAGATCGTCGGCGGGGACGACATAATAGGGCTTTTCGTAATAGAGGATGTCGATGTCGCTCGCATCGACGAATTGGACCAGCTCGAGCGTCCGCTTGCTCTCCAGCTTGACCGCCTCGATCTCTTCTTCGTCGAGCAGGACATACTGGCCCTTCGACACCTCATAGCCCTTGACGATATCATCGGTATCGATGGCGCCGATGCCGGGCACGACCTTTTCATATTTGACCGGCTTGCCGCTCGGTTCGTGGATCTGGCGGAAGCTGACGCTCGCCCCCGATTTGGTCGCCGGATAGATTTCGACCGGGATCGACACCAGTGCGAGGCGGATCTGACCCTTCCAATAGGCGCGTTGCACCATCTGCAAACCTCCATAGCGGAATGCGAATGCAATGCGCGGCCTGCCATGCGGGTTCCGCCGGAGCCGTTACGCGTCTGAAGGTCGATTATGGGTTATGGTGCCCCTGGCCGGACTCGAACCAGCACTCCTTGCGGAACTCGATTTTGAGTCGAGCGCGTCTACCAATTTCACCACAGGGGCCTGCCACGGGCGCATCGCCCGAAAGCGCGGCGCTCCCCCTAGGGCGAAGCGCCGCCGCTTGCCAAGCTATTTCTTCAATTCCTTCGCCAGCGTCTTGGCGGTCGCCTTGCCATAGGGCGGCTTGAAGCCGGCGAGCCCGGCGACGTCGAGCTTGGGCTGGCGATAAACGGCGCGCGCGTGGCTGAAGGTGCGGAAGCCGTCCAGCCCATGATAATTGCCCATTCCCGACGGTCCGACCCCACCGAAGGGCAGGTCTTCCATCGCATTATGAAACAGCACGTCGTTGACCGTGACGCCGCCCGAAATCGTCCGCGTCAGCACACGGTCCTCCTCGCTTTTGTCCTGCCCGAAATAATAAAGGCCGAGCGGACGGTCGTGCGCATTCACATAATCGATCGCCTCGTCGATCGTCTTGTAGGTCTTGACCGGCAGGATCGGGCCGAAGATTTCCTCCTGCATCACCTTCATATCGTCGGTCGCGCCGCGCACGATATGGAGCGGCATCTTGTGGCCGTTGGCGCTCGCGAAATCCTCGTTCGCGGGATTGACCTCGATCACCTCGGCGCCCTTTTCGCGCGCGTCGGCCAGATAGCCCTGCAGGCGGTCGAAATTGCGGCCGTTGACGACCGACGTATAGTCGTCATTCTTGAGCAGCGTCGGATAGAGCGACGCGACGCCCTTGCTCACGCTGTCGATCACCTCGCCCTCCTGATCCTCGGCGACGAGCAGATAGTCGGGCGCCAGGCAGATCTGCCCCGCGTTCATCATCTTGCCGAGCGCGACGCGCTGGCCGACGAGGTCTTTGTTCGCGCTGCGCCCGATGAAGGTCGGCGACTTGCCACCCAGTTCGAGCGTCACGGGCACGAGATTATCCGCCGCGGCGCGCATGATATGCTTGCCGACGCTGGTCGCCCCGGTGAAGATCAGATGGTCGAAAGCCAGCTTCGAGAACGCGACGCCGACATCGGCCCCGCCCGTGAACACCGCCATTTCGCTCTCGTCAAAATAGTCGGGGACGAGGCGCGCCATCAGGTCGGAGACATTCTCGGTAAACTCGCTCGGCTTGATCATCGCGCGGTTGCCCGCCGCCAATATCCCCGCCATCGGCACGAAGACCATGCCGACCGGGAAATTCCACGGCGCCACGACGCCAACGACCCCCTTCGGCTGATAGACGACTTCGGCTTTCGCGCCGAGCAGGCCGAGCGGAAAGGTGGGCTTGCGCTTTTCGCCGCGCGACCAGGCCGCCATATGCTTCTTGGCATGTTTGAGGGCGCTGACCGACGGCATGATGTCGGTCATCAACGTCTGTTCGCGGCTGCGATGGCCGAAATCCTCGCTCACCGCCTTGGCGAAATCCTCGGCATGATCGACCAGCAGCGCGATCGCGCGGTCGATGCGGTCGGTGCGGACCGACAGGCTTTCGGGCATCGCGGCGGTAAAGCTGGCGCGCTGCGTTTCGAGCACGCGCTGCATCCGCGCGGTTTCGCTGGCGATATCTTCCTTGATGGCGGTGGCCATGACCCGTCTCCCCATATGATTGCGCCTGTTTGACCACGCTCTGCAGCGGGTTTCAAGTTGAAACGCGCATCGTTTAGGGCGATCCCCCTACCCCACCCCCTTTCGCAAGTGCAGCAAAGGCGCTAATCGGGCCACCGATGACCTTTCCCCTACGGAGTCTTTTGCCATGACCGCCACCGATCCCGTCGTTTTCCTCTCCTATGCCCGCACCCCGATGGGCGGCATGCAGGGCGTGTTGTCGGACGCGAGCGCGACCGATCTCGGCGCGACCGCGGTGAAGGCGGCGGTCGAGCGCGCGGGCGTTGCCGGCGACGATGTCGAACGCATCTATATGGGCTGCGTGCTGCCCGCCGGGCTCGGCCAGGCGCCGGCACGTCAGGCGGCGATCAAGGCGGGCCTGCCCAAGTCGGTGCAGGCGACCACCGTGAACAAGGTTTGCGGTTCGGGCATGCAGACCGTCATCATGGGCGCCGAAGCCCTTGCCGCAGGCAGCATCGATCTCGTCGTTGCAGGCGGCATGGAGTCGATGACGAACGCCCCCTATCTGCTCAAGAAGCATCGTTCGGGCGCGCGCATCGGCCATGACACCGCCTATGACCATATGTTCCTCGACGGGCTGGAGGACGCTTATGACGCCGGCCGCGCCATGGGCACTTTCGCGCAGGACACCGCCGACGCCTATCAGCTCAGCCGCCAGGCGCAGGACGATTATTCGATCGAATCGCTGAAACGCGCGCAGGCCGCAATCGCCGACGGTGCCTTTGCCGCGGAAATCACGCCCGTCACGCTGACCACCCGCAAGGGCGAGGTTGTCGTCGACACCGACGAACAGCCCGGCAAGGGCAACCCCGACAAGATCCCGACGCTGCGTCCTGCCTTCGCCAAGGACGGCACGATCACCGCGGCGACCAGCTCGTCAATCTCCGACGGCGCCGCCGCGGTCGTGCTGACGCGCCAGTCGGTCGCCGAAGCAAAGGGCAAGACGCCGGTCGCCAAACTTGTCGCGCACGCCGCGCACGCGCAGGAACCCAAGGATTTCACCGTCGCCCCCGTCGGCGCGATCAACAAGGTACTGGCGAAGGCCGGCTGGTCGATCGGCGATGTCGACCTGTTCGAAGTCAACGAAGCCTTTGCCTGCGTCGCGATGTTCGCGATGCATGACCTTGGCATTTCACACGACAAGATCAACGTCCACGGCGGCGCGACCGCGCTCGGCCATCCGATCGGCGCCAG
>NZ_MEFH01000178.1:0-6048 GCF_001725095.1 Sphingopyxis sp. SCN 67-31
CAAGGTGCTTCAGCTTACCAGTCCGGACAATCCCGGCCTCTATGGCTTCTCGCCCGCGCCGACCCCCGAACTGATCGCCTGGGCCAAAACTCCGTCGCCGGCGCTCGCTCTGTCGAAGGGGCTCGACCGCGACCGGGCGGTCGACGAAACGGGGGGGCAGATGGCGGTGTTCGGCCGCGTGGGATCGCGCCCCTTCACCCGGCCCGAAATGGAGAAGCTGTTCCTGAACAGCAAGGGGCTGGTCTACAAGGTCAGCGACACCGTCGATCAGGCGGCGTGGCGACCGCCGCTGGCCTACCCGAACTGAAGGCGAAGGCAGCTAGGCCGGCTTACCTTGCATCGTCATCCCGGACTTGATCCGGGATCCATTCTTTCAACGCCGGATGAATGGATCCCGGATCAAGTCCGGGATGACGAAAGTTGGAAAATGGCTGTTCCCTACCCCTAAGCTGCCTGAGTTGATCGCCTAGAGTCGCTCCGCCTGCACGACGCTGTCCGACGCGCGGAGCGCGGACAGGATACGCATCACATGCTGAACGTCGCGCACCTCGACGACGACGTCATAGGTGTGGAAATCGCCCTCGCGGTTCGACAGCCGCAGATTGGTGATATTCGCCGAATTGGCGGCGAGGATGCCCGACATTTCGGCGAGCGTGCCGGTTTCGTTGAGGATGACGACGCACAGCCGCGCATTGCCGCCCTCGCTGTCCTCCTGCCACCTCAGGTCGATCCAGTCGGCGTCGATCCCGTCGGCCAGGCTGGGGCAATCGATCACATGCACCTCGATCCCCTCGCCGGGCCGCGCGAGGCCGACGATGCGGTCGCCGGGAACGGGGTGGCAGCAGTCGGCAAGCTTGTAGGCAACGCCAGGGGTCAGTCCCTCGATCGACACCGCAGCGCCCTGGCGCAGCTTGCCCGGCTTCGATTTCATCTCGGCGGTGATGCCGGGGACGAGCGCTTCGAGGATCTGGTCGTCGGACAATCGCCGCCGCGCGATCGCGACATAGAGCGCGCTGTCATCCTCGAGCTTCAGCCGCTCGCGCGCGGCGGCGCGCGCCTTGTCGCCGACCTTGTTGGGCAGGCGGCGGGCGATCTCGTCGTACATCTTGCGACCAAGGGCGGCGAGTTCGACCTTTTCCTTCGACCGGACATGGCGGCGGATCGCGGCGCGCGCCTTGCCCGTCACCGCAAAGCCCAGCCACGCGGGCTGCGGCGTCTGCTTTTCCGACGACAATATCTCGACGGTATCGCCGTTGACGAGCTGGGTGCGCAGCGGCACGAGCCGGCCGTTGACCTTGGCACCGACGGTGCGGTCGCCGAGCCCGGTGTGGACGGCATAAGCGAAATCAACCGGCGTCGCGCCCTTGGGAAGCTGGAACAGGCTGCCCTTCGGCGTGAAGGCGAAGATGCGGTCCTGATACATTGCAATGCGCGTATTTTCGAGCAGTTCGTCAGGATCGTGCGTCTGGTCCAGGATTTCGAGCAGGTCGCGAATCCACCCCGCCTGTCCGTCGGGTGAGCCGCCGCCCTGCTTGTAGGCCCAGTGCGCGGCAAAGCCGAATTCGGACTGCTGGTGCATCGCCTCGCTGCGGATCTGGATTTCGATCCGCATATTTTCATTGTGCATGATCGTCGTGTGCAGCGACTTGTAGCCGTTGCGCTTGGGGGTCGAGATATAATCCTTGAAGCGGCCGGGGACCATTTTCCACTTGCGGTGAAAGACGCCAAGCGCGGCATAGCAGTCGGCATCGCTGCGCGTGATGACGCGAAAGGCGATGATGTCGGTGACCTGTTCGAAGCTGACGTGGCGTTCCTGCATCTTGCGCCAGATCGAATAGGGATGCTTTTCGCGCCCCGACACGTCCGCCTCGATCCCGCTTTTCGCAAGCAGTTCCTTGAACTCGCGGCTGATCCCGGCGACCTTGTCCTTGCCGCCCGCGGTCAGTTTGGCGAGCCGGCCGGTGATCGTCGCATAGGCCTCGGGCTCGAGCTCGCGAAAGGCCAGAAGCTGCATTTCGCGCATATATTCATACATACCGATCCGCTCGGCGAGCGGGGCATAGATGTCCATCGTCTCCTTGGCGATGCGGCGCCTTTTGTCCGGATTCTTGATGAAATGCAGCGTGCGCATATTGTGCAGCCGGTCGGCGAGCTTGACGAGCAGCACGCGGATATCGTCGGACATGGCTAGCAGGAATTTGCGCAGATTTTCGGCGGCGCGCTCATTCTCGGTCTGCGCCTCGATCTTGCTGAGCTTGGTGACGCCGTCGACCAGCCGCCCGACGTCGGCGCCGAACAGCCGCTCGATCTCTTCGGGCGTGGTCAGCGTGTCTTCCAGCGTGTCGTGGAGCAGCGCGGTGACGATCGTCTCGCTGTCGAGATGCAGGTCGGTCAGGATGCCCGCGACCTCGACCGGATGGCTGAAATAGGGGTCGCCCGACGCGCGCTTCTGGCTCCCGTGCTTCTGTACGGTGAAGACATAGGCGCGGTTCAGCAGCGCCTCGTCGACGTCGGGATCATAAGCGCGCACGCGCTCGACAAGTTCATACTGCCTCAGCATCGCATCCAATGTCGTTCATGCGAGGCCAATTGCAATATATTTGTATCGGTGGAGCAGCGAAGCCGCAGGCTTCGCCAAGGTAAGAAAAGGGCCGCGCGGAGCAGAGGGGAGAGCCGGCGCGGCCCTTCTTGCGGGCGAAGGGTCAGCCTTCGCCGTTGCAGCGCGCGAGGTCGGCGTCCTCGAGCGGCTTGCCATCGACGGTAAAGCTCGTAAC
Source organism: Sphingopyxis sp. SCN 67-31 (assembly GCF_001725095.1). Lineage (NCBI taxonomy): Bacteria > Pseudomonadati > Pseudomonadota > Alphaproteobacteria > Sphingomonadales > Sphingopyxidaceae > Sphingopyxis > Sphingopyxis sp. SCN 67-31. Next base: position 2,775 of record NZ_MEFH01000178.1, read on the forward strand.
GCGGCCGGCCTTCTTGGCGAGCGCGGCGCACATCATCAGCGGGCGGCTGGTGCCACGGCCTGCCGTGCAGGTCGTGCCCTCACAGACCCAGACGACATCGCGGGCGACGAAGCGCGCGGTCTTCGCCGCGTCGGCCAGTTCGGCGCGATAGAAAGGGCCGCCAGCGGCGGCGGCGGGAACAGCGGGGAGCGCCGCGGCGCCGATCGACAGCGCGCCCGCCAGGGCGAGTATCGGGGTGCCGGGGGAAAGCCGGAAATGGAACATGGGAGCCTCCTTTTTTTGACAACCGGAAGGTTGCGCTTCGCGATCTGGTGCGTCCGTTGCGAAATGCAACCGAGGCCCTATATTTTTTTGGCACGGCGGCGATTTTACGTTAGGGCATGGCCTATGGGAAAATTACGCGAAAAACTGAACGATCTTGATGGGGGCAATTGCGCCTTGCCGCTCGCGCTCGAGGCGATGGGCGAACGATGGTCCTTCATGATCCTTCGCGCCGCTTTCAACGGTGTCCACCATTTCGAGGAGTTCCAGCAGGAGCTCAATATCGCGCGCAACATCCTGTCGAACCGGCTGTCGAAGCTGGTCGATCATGGCATCATGGCGCGCGAAGTGATGGCGGAGGATCGCCGCAAGGTTCTGTACCAGCTTACCCAGAAGGGCGTCGAACTGCTGCCCGCGATGATCGCGCTGCGCCAGTGGGGCGAAAAATGGGGGGCGGGGGTTCCCTCGACCCCGGTGCTCGTCGATTCGCATGACGAACAGCCGATCGGCCCGGTGACGATCACCGCGCACGACGGCCGGCCGCTCGAATATGGCGAGCTTGTCTGGAAACATCGTTCGGAACTCCAGCCGCTCGGCCAGGCGCGCGTGCGGATGGCACCGGTCGCGGCCGAATGATCCCCACTTTGCGGACGACGCGCTCGTCCCCTGATTTCGGCGGCTGACATGGCAAGCCAGACTTCCCCGATTCCGTTGTTCGGCTTTTCTTCGCCCGGGCCGTTTTTCGGGAACAAGGTCCGCGCCTTCTGGAATCTCCAGATCCTCGGCTGGCTCGGCTGGTTCGGGCTGCGCGTCGTGTCGGGGCTGGCGGGCGGCCAATCCTTCGATTTCCTTGTCCTTGTCGTCGTTTCGGCGGTTACGGGTTTTTCGCTGACGCTGCTGCTTTCGGTTTGCTACCGCGCGCTGATCAACCGCCGCACGATCCTGATGTGGGGGGCAAGCTTCGGCCTCCTGGCCTTCGCCACCGCGGTCTGGGCCTTCATCGACGCCTGGCTGTTCCAGATTTTGAAGCCCGACAGCGAAACGAGCTTTACCGGCCTGCTGCTGGTGTCGATCTATATCGACGCGACGACGCTCGCGGCCTGGTCGGCGCTCTATTTCGCGATCAACTATTTCCTGCAGCTCGAGGAACAGAATGACCGCGTGCTGCGGCTCGAGGCGCAGGCCGCGTCGGCGCAGCTCGCGATGCTGCGCTACCAGCTCAACCCGCACTTCCTGTTCAACACGCTCAACAGCATCTCGACCCTCGTCCTTCTGAAACAGACCGAGCCCGCCAATGCGATGCTGTCGCGCCTGTCGGCCTTTCTGCGCTACACGCTCGCCAACGAACCGACCGCACAGGTGACGCTGGCGCAGGAGGTCGAGACGCTGAAGCTCTACCTCGACATCGAGAAGATGCGTTTCGAGGACCGGCTGCGGCCGCATTTCCAGATTGATCCGGCGGCGCAGCGCGCGCGCCTGCCTTCGTTGCTGCTTCAGCCGCTGATCGAAAATGCGATCAAATATGCGGTGACACCGCAGGAAGAAGGAGCCGACATTACGCTGACGGCTCAGCTTGCCGGTCAAAATGTTCGGATTACCGTGTCCGACACCGGCACGGGATTGTCAGCCGATGGCGTCGACCCCACCACCGGGATTGCAACGGAATCGACCGGTGTGGGTTTAGCCAACATCAGGGACCGGCTGGCCCAGGCCTATGGCGACCAGCAACGGTTCGAGGTGCAATCGGGCACCGATGGCGGATTCACGGTGATTATCGAGATTCCGTTTCAGCCCGATGGACAAGCGACGATTGGAACCGAACGCACATGACGATCAGAACCATCCTGGTGGATGACGAGAAATTGGCGACCCAGGGCCTGCAACTGCGGCTTGAAGCGCATAGCGATGTCGAAGTCGTCGACACCGCGCAGAACGGCCGGGAGGCCATTCGCAAGATCAAGACGCACAAGCCCGACCTCGTCTTCCTTGATATCCAGATGCCCGGATTCGACGGTTTTTCGGTGATCCAGGGACTGATGGAAGTCGAGCCCCCGCTCGTCGTCTTCGTCACCGCCTATTCGGATCATGCGATCCGCGCCTTCGAGGCGCAGGCGGTCGATTATCTGGTGAAGCCCGTCGAGCCCGAGCGGCTCGCCGATGCGCTCGACCGCGTTCGCCAGCGCCTCGCCGAAAAGCGCGGCGTGGCCGAGGTTGAGCGGCTGAAAACGGTGCTTGCCGAAGTCGCGCCCGACGCGGTCGAGGAATATGATGCCGAAACGGCCGCCGATGCGCCCGCCGCCGACCGCTACGAAAAGATGATCAACATCAAGGATCGCGGCCAGATTTTCCGCGTCGATGTCGACAGCATCGAACGCATCGACGCTGCCGGCGACTATATGTGCATCTACACCGCCGACAATTCGCTGATCCTGCGCGAAACGATGAAGGATCTCGAAAAGCGGCTCGACCCGCGCAATTTCCAGCGCGTGCATCGCTCGACCATCGTCAACCTCAGCCAGGTGAAGCAGGTCAAGCCGCACACCAACGGCGAGTGTTTCCTCGTGCTCGGTTCGGGCGCGCAGGTGAAGGTCAGCCGCAGCTACCGCGACGTGGTCGCGCGTTTCGTGCACTAACCCAGCGACCCAAACATCGTCATTGCGAGCGTAGCGAAGCAATCCAGAGCGGTTTTGCCTGCTCTGGATTGCCGCGTCGCCTTCGGCTCCTCGCAATGACGATGTTTTACAATTGATGCCCCGTTCGGTCGCGCTTCGTCGCGAGATATTGCTCGTTATATTTGTTCGTCGGCAGCGCGAGCGGGATGCGTTCGACGACGTCGACGCCCTCCCTTTCCAGTCGCGCGACCTTTTCGGGATTGTTGGTCATCAGGCGGATGCGCGGGATGTTGAGCAGCGCGAGCATCTGGCCGGCGATCGCAAAATCGCGCGCCTCGACGGGGAAACCCAGCCGCAGATTGGCATCGACCGTATCATAGCCCTGATCCTGCAGCGCATAG
>NZ_MEFH01000179.1:0-6023 GCF_001725095.1 Sphingopyxis sp. SCN 67-31
GGGCAGGCCGAGATGCTCCTTGGGCGTGACGTAGCAGAGCATCGCGGTGCCGTACCAGCCGATCATCGCGGCGCCGATGCCGCTGGTGATATGGTCGTAGCCCGGCGCGATGTCGGTGGTCAGCGGCCCGAGCGTGTAGAAGGGCGCCTCGCCGCAGGCTTCGAGCTGCTTGTCCATGTTCTCCTTGATCTTGTGCATCGGGACGTGGCCCGGGCCCTCGATCATCACCTGCACATCCTGCTCCCACGCGCGCTTGGTGAGTTCGCCGAGCGTGTAGAGTTCGGCGAACTGCGCCTCGTCGTTCGCGTCGGCGATGCTGCCGGGGCGCAGGCCGTCGCCGAGGCTGTAGGCGATGTCATAGGCCTTCATGATTTCGGTGATCTCGTCGAAATGGTCGTAGAGGAAGCTTTCCCTGTGATGCGCGAGGCACCATTTCGCCATGATGCTGCCGCCGCGGCTGACGATGCCGGTGACGCGCTTCGCGGCGAGCGGGACGTAGGGCAGGCGGACGCCCGCGTGGATGGTGAAATAATCGACGCCCTGCTCGGCCTGCTCGATCAGCGTGTCGCGGAAAATCTCCCACGTCAGCTCCTCGGCGATGCCGCCGACCTTCTCGAGCGCCTGATAGATGGGGACGGTGCCGATCGGCACCGGGCTGTTGCGGATGATCCATTCGCGCGTGTCGTGGATGTTGCGCCCCGTCGACAGGTCCATGACGGTGTCGGCGCCCCAGCGGATCGACCAGACCATCTTGTCGACCTCGGTCGCGACGTCGGACGCGACCGCGCTGTTGCCGATATTGGCGTTGATCTTGACGAGGAAGTTGCGGCCGATCGCCATCGGCTCGCTTTCGGGGTGGTTGATGTTGCTGGGGATGATCGCGCGCCCGCGCGCGACCTCTTCGCGGACGAATTCGGGGGTGACGTAATCGGGGATGTTCGCGCCCCAGTCCTGCCCGTCGCGGACATATTCGGCCAGCCGCTCGCGGCCGAGATTCTCGCGCGTCGCGACATATTCCATCTCGGGCGTGACGATGCCGCGGCGGGCGTAATGCATCTGGCTGACGTTCGCGCCCGGCCTGGCGCGCAGCACGGTCTTGCGGACGTTGGGGAAGGCGGGGACGCCGCCGCTGCGGTCGGGGCCGAGCTGACCATTATCCTCCGGCTGCACCTCGCGCTGCGCCACCTCCTCGACGTCGCCGCGGGCGCGTATCCACGCGGCGCGCAGTTCGGGGAGGCCCTGCGCGATGTCGATGCGGGCGTTCGGGTCGGTGTAGGGGCCACTGGTGTCGTAGACGCGGACGCTGGGCTCACCCGAGTGCGGGTCGAGGTCGATCTCGCGCATCGCGACCCGGATGCCACTGCCGGTGGGACACGCGACATGGACCTTGCGGCTGCCGCGGATCGGGCCGGTGGTGACGCCGATGCTGGCGGCGGTCGTCTTGTCGAGGCGGGAATCGATATCGGCCATGGCAGTCGCTCCATTGCTACGGAGCGAGGTCTGGGATTCCGCGCGGAACGCCAACCCTCCCTCCGCCCGAGTTACCGGGATCAGGTTCGACGGGTCGCGGTCTATTCCGCTCTCAACCTGCGTTTGCGCGCTAGGCTCCCCGGGGATGCTACCACCTTAGCCGCGCGGGCGCGCGCTGTCCATCGGGCGGTTCCGGGTTACTCCGCCGCCACCGCCTCGCGCTTCGTCGCCCGCTGGCCGTCGTAGACGAAGGCGGGGTCCGTCAGGTCGATGTGCGGGAAGGCGTCCTTTTCGGCCCAATAATCTTGATTATGGCGCCATTCGGACTTGTCGCCGCGCTTCGGCATTTTCGACAGGCCGCGCATCAGATAGCCGGGGTTGAAATTATCCTCCTCGATCCACGGCAGGATGTCCATGCCCTGATCCTCGGGACGCAGCGCGACCTCGACCTTCTTTGCGCCGATGTCGTCCATGTGGTTGAGGAGGTTGCAGACGAAGTCGCCCATCATGTCGACGCGCAGCGTCCAGCTCGCGCGGAAATAGCCCATCACCCACGCCAGATTGGGCACCCCGGTCATCATCATGCCGCGATAGGTGACGGTGTCCCCCCAATCGACCGTCCGCCCGTCGACGCTGAAGGGAATGCCGCCCATCACCGACAGGTTGAATCCGGTCGCGGCGACGATGATGTCGGCCTCGATCTCGGTTCCGTCCGACGTGCGGACGCCGGTTTCGGTGAAGCGGTCGATGGTGTCGGTGACGACGGTCAGCTTGCCCTCGGTCGCCGCGCGGAAGATGTCGCCTTCGGGGCAGAAGGCCAGCCGTTGCTGCCATACGCGATAGCGCGGGGTGAAATGCGGCTCGAACTGGAAGTCCGGGTTGCCCGAAAAAAGGCGGATCAGCTCCTTCAGATCCTCGAACACCGCATCGGGTTCGGTCTGGGCGCGGCGGGTGAGCTGGTCCTGATCGTACATGATCTGCGCGCGCACGACGCGGTGGATCGTCGGTTCGTCGATCCCGACCTCGCGCAGACGGTCGGCCAGCTCGTTCTTGTTCTCGGAACAGAAGAAATAGGTCGGCGAGCGCTGGAGCATCGTCACATGCGCGGCCTTTTCGGCGAAGGCGGGGACGATGGTCGCGGCGGTCGCGCCCGACCCGATGACGAGGATGCGCTTGCCCGCATAATCGGTGTTCGGGTCCCACAGCTGGGCGTGGACGAACTGCCCCTTATAGTCCGACAGGCCCGGCCAGTCGGGGATATAGGGCTTTTCATGGTCGTAATAGCCCTGGCACATCCACAGGAAATCGGCGGTGAAGGCGACGGCGGCGCCGTCCGCCTTGCGCACCGCCTCGACCGTCCAGCGATTGGCGTCGCTCGACCAGCGGCAGGCGGTGATGCGGTGGCCGTAGCGGATATGGTCGCCGATGCCGTTTTCCTCGATCACCTCGCCCAGATATTTGAGGATCTCCGCACCGCTGGCGATTGGCGCGCCGACCCACGGCTTGAAGCGGTAGCCGAAGGTGTAGAGGTCCGAATCGGACCGCACGCCGGGATATTTATGCGTCTCCCACGTGCCGCCGAACGTCTCCTTCATCTCGAGGATCGCGTAGCTTTTGCCCGGGCATTGCTGTTGCAGGTGCCAGGCCGATCCGATGCCCGAAATGCCCGCGCCGACGATCAGCACGTCGACGTGAGTCGGTTCGGCGGCCGTGCCGGGGGTGGCGGCGGCCGACGCCGCCCCGATCGCTGTCGTCATGGTCTGTTCCGCTCCCATATTATCTGACTAGGGTTTATGCCCTAATCTGTCGCACGAGTCACGTCTCTGCATTGATCGAAGTCAAAGCCGGGGTGGGGTTCAGCCTTCCGTAGGCTGACCTGTTCCTTCGTCGTGCTGAACTCGTTTCAGCATCCATGGCCGGGCCTTCCCTTTTGCGTCGCCTTTTTATTGGAGGGCAGACCATGGCCCCCCGGATCGGGTCCGGGGCAGGCTCTGAAACAAGTTGGTATTTATACCCTTGAGACAGGGACGCTGGTGATTCCCGGCGAAAGCCGGGGTCCATGCGAGGCAGCGCTGTGCCATCTGGACCCCGGCTTTCGCCGGGGAACGCTCACCTGTCGGATGGGGATAATTGCGAAACAAGTTCAGGGTGACGGAAAAGAGTCATCACAGCCTGGTGCCACACTGATGGGTGTCTCGACTTCGCTCGACACGAACGGGTTCGGGTCGGGTCTTTCCCCGAGGACGGATCGACATTCAGCTCTGGCGGCCTGCAAATGGCGGCTTTTCGCGCTTCCGCTGCTCACGTGCCGTCAGCACGCTGCGCTCCGGGTCCCGAAAAATCCACCATTTTGACCTGTGGTCGTCTTCGACTCCGGCTCGCCATCTTCTGAATGTCGATCCGTCCTAGAATTGATAGGCGATGCCGACGCCGCCGACCCACTGGTCGGCGCTGCCGGCGTCGCGGACGATCGGCGACGCGGCGAAACGGCCGGTCATGCGGCCGTATTGCGCGCCGCCGAGCAGCACGAATCCCTTCCGCAGATCGCCCGACAGCGCCCAGGCGCCGGCGAGGCCGATCGTATATTTGCCCGCGGTCGCCTTGCGCCCGGCGCGGTCGTAGACGGGCAGGCCGCTCGCGGCGCTGCCGAGCGGATCGACGTCGTAATAATAGCGGCCGAAGCCCTTGCCATAGATGTTCAGCGACGCCGAGACGCCGACATAGGCGCGCTTCGACAGCGGGGTGCCATAGTCGATCGTCGGCGAGGCGAACCAGCTTCCGTGCCGTCCCGAAACGTCGGCGAGCCCGACGACGCGGACGCCGAGCTGATCGTAGCGGCTGGTGAAGATGCCCTGGCGGGTGACGCCCATCGCCAATCCCGCCTCGACCGCCAGCTTGCGTTCGCCGAGCGCCTCGACCTGCGCATCCTTGATGCGGCCGGTGCGGTCGCTGCGCAGGCCGATGATCGGGCCGAACTTGAAATCGGTGCGCTGGCCGCGCTTCTGCCGGATCAGGTCGACCTGCAAATTGGTGCCGCGGGTCGAAAAGGCGAAGCCGCTGACGCGCCCGCGCAGATAGAAGGCGGGCAGGACGGCGCGCTCGTCGGAGCCGTTGTAGCTCGGCACGCTGATCACTCCGGCGGCGACCGCGAAATGGTCGCGCGCCCATCGGCGGTCGCCGTCCTCGTCGCGGTCGCGCGCGGCGGGCAGCAGGATCGAGTCGTCGATGTCGCCGCGATCCTGCGCATAGTGGGCGGGGGCGGGTTGGTCGGCGGGCCCGAGTTCGCGCCCGCCGCTCAGGCTGCGGTCGGCGGGCGGCAGCTCATAGGGCAGCGCGGCTTCGTCCGCGGCGGCGGGCGACGTCGTCCCGATCGCGGCGGCGAGGAGGGCGAGGAACGGCAGGCAAAGCAAGCGAAGGGCGGGCGCGACCATGGACGGTTTATCTTCCTGTCGTGGTGCCCCTCTCGGCGCAATGTGTAAGTCATTGACGCCGCAATGCAATGGGGTAGCGGTGACTGGAATCGGGCCGCCGATCCCCGCATCCGCGTGCATCGGACGTCCTTGCGAGCGGCGAAGCCGCGCGGCAGTCCAGAGCAGGTGCAAGCCGCCCCGCCCGCTGCCAAGGCTTCGCCTTGCGATGGTGGGCTTTTCGTTCCACCATGGCGGCATGTCCGATCGTCGCGCCTTCGCTTTTCCATGCCGCGTCCGCGGCGCCGGTGCGGCATGAGCCGGGCGCCGCGCCTTGCCGGCTATGCGCTGATGGCGGCGGCGGCGCTGCTCGCGCTGGCGATGCGGCGCGCGGGGCTGGAGGCGGTCGGGCCGTTTCCCGCCGTCGCGGTCGCGCTGTTCGCCGGAATGGTCGGCGTGATGCTGGTGTTCACCGACCTGATGGTGCGCGGCCTCTATGCGCAGATCGACGCGGTCAAGCGCGGCGCGGACGCGGAGAGCGACGAAAAGGCTCCGCCTCTTTAGAGGAGGGCGGGACCGGCTTTTCGTTCGACAGTTTCGGTGCTTGGCGGTATGAGGCGGCAAATGACCGACCGTCCGCATACGCCGCTGCTCGACACGGTGGATGTCCCCGCCGACCTCCGCAAGCTGAAGCCCGAACAACTCCGCCAGTTCGCCGACGAACTGCGCGCCGAGACGATCAGCGCCGTCGGCGCGACCGGGGGGCATCTGGGCAGCGGGCTGGGCGTCGTCGAACTGACCGTCGCGCTCCACTATGTGTTCGACACGCCGCGCGACAAGATCGTGTGGGACGTCGGGCACCAATGCTATCCGCACAAGATCGTCACCGGGCGCCGGGATCGCATCCGTACGCTGCGCCAGGGCGGCGGGCTTTCGGGCTTCACCAAGCGCAGCGAGAGCGAATATGATCCGTTCGGGGCCGCGCATAGCTCGACCTCGATCAGCGCCGCGCTGGGCTTTGCGATCGCGAACAAACTGAAGGACGAGCCCGGCCGCGCGATCGCGGTGATCGGCGACGGGTCGATGTCGGCGGGCATGGCCTATGAGGCGATGAACAATGCCAAGCAGGCGGGCAACCGGCTGATC
>NZ_MEFH01000180.1:0-5978 GCF_001725095.1 Sphingopyxis sp. SCN 67-31
CAGCGAGCCGTTCGCCGGTGCCGGTGTCGCGCCACACAAAGGGTTCGACTTCGACCCAGTCGCGCGGTCCGGCGCTCAGTCCGTCGAGCGCGGGCATCGCGATCTTGCCGTCGGTTCCGACCACGATCTGCGCCTGGCCGAGCAGGCCGAACAGGCTCATGAAATTGGTGAAGGACCCGCGGCTCGACACATAATGGCCGGCTAGCATCGCGGCATGGTCGCGCGCGGTCTTTTCGTCGACCTGTCCGGGCTTGGGCGTGCCGGGCAGATAGCGGTCGGCGAACTGGTGGAACAGCGCGCTGCGGATCGCGCCCGCTGCGCCTTCCTTGCCGGGGCTGTTCATCGACACGAACAGGCCGATGTCCGAATCGGGGAACAGCCACAGATAGCTGTGGAACCATTCGGTATCGCCGCCGTGCGCGATCGCGCGATGCCCGTTGACCCATTGTTCGTAGAAGCCGAGCGCCATGCTGTTGAGCGGGCCGACGCCGGGCGCCTTGTAATCGTGCATCAGCTTCGCCGTCTCGGGCTTCAGCAGCACGCCGCCGTTGTTCAGATGCGCCATCATGAACTTGCCCATGTCGCCGCCCGACGCCGACAGGCTGCCCGCGGGGGCCGGCACGACGATTTCGAAGGGCTTCGCCTTGTCGGTCATCACGCGGTAGCCGCTCGACATGAAGGGCGCGAGCGCGGCCGGCAGCGGCTGGCGGAAGCTCGCATATTTCATGCCCAGCGGCGCGAAGATGTGCCGGTCGATATAGTCATCGAAGGATTCGCCGCTGGTGCGCTGAACGATGTATCCGGCCAGCGCGGTCGCATAGTTGGAATAGGCGGGCGTGCTTCCCGGCGCAAACACCCGCGCGGGCAGCGCTTCGCGCGTATAATCCTTCAGCGGCATCACCGCCTTGGGATCGCTGCTGATCAGATAGCGGATCGATTCTTCAAAGCCCGCGGTGTGCGTCATGATATTGCGCAGCGTCACCGGCTTGCCCTCGAAGGGCGGAATCTTGAAATCGAGATAGGTGTTCACATCCTTGTCGAGGTCGAGCTTGCCGGCTTCGACAAGCTGCATCACCGCGGTCCAGGTAAACAGCTTGGACACCGAACCGGGGCGGAACAGCGTCGTCGCGGGATCAACGGGCTTGCGCGACGCGACATCGGCAAAGCCATAGCCCTTCTGCAGCACCGTGCCGCCGCCGCGCACCACGACGACGACCGCACCGGCAACCTCGCCGCGCGCGAGCGCATAGGGCATGAAACCGTCGAGCCACGCCTCGACATCGGCGGCGTCGAGCTTGGCCGCGCCCGCGGGCGGCGGCGGCACGGCCGGCGTCTGCTCCGCCGGCTTGGCGGCGATCTGCTGCACCGGCCCCTGCGCGGCCAGCGGGACGGCCGCCAGCACTCCCAATCCTATCATCAGCTTGCGAAGGAAACGCATCGCTTTATCCCCCTTATCCGGCGCGCCGCGCGACATGCTTGCAGCGAGCCGCGAGACGCCTTACCAAGGGTCAGCAATAAGTGACCCAATGCGGACATAATGATCCTGATTGGAAAATTGTCAAATGAGGAATGGACCGACCCGATGACATCCCGATCGAATCCCCCGACGCTCGGCGAGGTCATGCGGGGAATTCGCACCCGAAACGGCTGGACGCTCAAGGAAATGAGCGCGCGCTCGGGCATCCCGGTATCGACGCTGTCGAAGGTCGAACATGACCGGCTGACGCTCAGCTACGACAAGCTGCAACAGCTCAGCCAGCGGCTCAACATCCGCATGTCCGACCTGTTCGCCGAAGATGCGGGGGACAGCGCGCCGCGCGTTACCGGCCGGCGCAGCGTCGGCACGATCGACACTGCGGTTCGCGTCACCACCGACAATTACGACTATCATTATCTTTGCACCGACCTGCGGCAAAAGCGCATGATCCCTATCATCACGCGCATCCGCGCGCGCAGTGCGAGCGAATTCGGCGAGCTCGTCCACCACCAGGGCGAGGAGTTCATCTATGTCATCGAAGGGCGGATCGAAGTGCACAGCGAATTTTACGATCCCGTGGTCCTCGACGCGGGTCAGGGCATCTATATCGATTCGTCGATGGGCCACGCGTATGTCGTCGCCGACGGCTGCGACGAGGCGCTGGTCCTCGGCGTCTGCTCGAGCGCCGACGAAGGGCTGATGGATTCGCTGATGAGCCTCCATGCATAGCCGCTCGCCCTTCGTCGCGGCGCTGCTCGCCAGCTCGCTGCTCCTTTCGGCCTCGGCCGGCGCGCGCGGCGCGGCCCCTGCCTATGACGTCGTCATCCGCGGTGGCACTCTCTACGACGGTTCGGGCGCCGCCCCCGTCGTCGGCGATATCGCGCTGAAGGGCGAACGCATCGTCGCGGTCGGCACGGTCGCGGGCAGCGGCCGGACCGAGATCGACGCAAAGGGCATGGCCGTCGCGCCCGGCTTCATCAACATGCTGAGCTGGGCGACCGAATCGCTGATCGCCGACCCGCGCAGCCTCAGCGACATCCGCCAGGGCGTGACGCTCGAAGTGATGGGCGAAGGCTGGTCGATGGGCCCGTTCAACGCGACGATGAAGGCGCAGGAGACCGAGCGTCAGGGCGATATCAAATATGACATCAGCTGGACGACGCTGGGCGATTATTTCGCCTATCTCGAAAAGCGCGGCATTGCGCCCAATGTCGCAAGCTTCGTCGGCGCGGCGACGGTGCGCGTGCACGAACTGGGCGAAGGCGATGTCGATCCCACCCCCGAACAGCTCGCACGGATGCGCGCGCTCGTCCGTCAGGCGATGGACGAAGGCGCGCTGGGGGTCGGCAGCTCGCTGATCTACGCCCCCGGCTCCTATGCCGAGACCGACGAACTCGTCGCGCTGACCAGCGAGGCGGCGCGCTGCGGCGGCATGTATATCAGCCATATGCGCTCGGAAGGCGACCGGCTGGAGGAAGCGGTCGACGAACTGATCGCCATCGCGCGCCGGTCGGGCGCGCCGGCCGAAATCTATCACCTCAAGATGGCCGGCCGCGCGAACTGGGACAAATTCGCGCCCGTCGTCGCCAAGATCGAGGCGGCGCGCGCCGCGGGAACGCGGATCACCGCCGACATGTACACCTATACCGCGGGCGCCACCGGGCTCGACGCCGCCATGCCGACCTGGGTTCAGGCGGGCGGGCTGGAGGCGTGGATCGAGCGACTGAAGGACCCGGCGATCCGCGCCCGCGTCGCGGCCGAAATGAAAAAGCCCGGCAGCGACTGGGAGAATCTCTACATCGGCGCGGGTGCCGACAAGATGATCCTGACCGGCTTCAAGAATGACGCGCTCAAGCCGCTCACCGGCAAGACGCTGGCCGAAGTGGCGGCGATGCGCGGAAAATCGCCCGAAGAAACCGCAATGGACCTTGTCGTCGAGGATGGCTCGCGCGTCGGGACCGTCTATTTCCTGATGTCCGAAGACAATGTCCGGCGCCAAATCCAGCTTCCCTGGATGAGTTTCGGCTCGGACGCCGCATCGCAGGCGGCCGAGGGCGTGTTCCTGAAATCGGGCGCCCACCCGCGCACCTACGGCAATTTCGCCCGCCTGCTCGGCCGCTATGTTCGCGACGAAAAGCTGATCCCGCTCGAAGAGGCGGTGCGGCGGCTGACCTCGCTCCCCGCGGGTAACCTCAACCTTCAGGATCGCGGCGCGCTGCGCCCCGGCTATTTCGGCGATGTCGTGATCTTCGATCCGGCGACCGTCGCCGATCGCGCGACCTTCGAAAAGCCGCACCAATATGCGACCGGCGTGCGCGATGTGTTCGTCAACGGTACCGCGGTGCTGCGCGGCGGCGATCCGACCGGCGCGACCCCGGGCAAGGCGGTACGCGGATCGGGCTGGAAACGCTGCTCCTGATCGCGCGCGCCAATTGACCGGCGGCGGCCGAAACCGCCGCCGGCCCCGTTCAATTCAGTCTCTTCAGTTGGATTCGCTCTGATCGGCGCCGTCGGCGGGCGCTTCGGGCGGCGGGGCGGCGGCGCGCGCCTTGCGCATCGCTTCCATTTCGGCCTTGTCGACGAAGCCGTCGCCATTGGTGTCGAGACGCTTCATCAGCGCATCGACCCGCTCGGGTGTCGCCATCGATGGCTCGCCCATGCGCTCGGCGCGCATCTGCATCATCTTGGCGATCTCGTCCTTGTCGAGCTTGCCGTCGCCATTGGCGTCCATCATCGCGAACATGCGTTCGCCATTATGCGCCGGCGGCTGCGCGTGCGCGGCCGGTATCGCAAGCATCAGCGGCGCGGCAATCGTCAGAAATTTTCTCACATGTCGTCCTTCACTATGGGCGGCAAAGCGCCGGGCACCCCGCGGCTCAATGACCCATCGATTGTCGCAAAACTATACCAGTTGCGTCGTAGTGCCGCAGTCGCGGGCCAAAGCACCGCCGCGCCCGCTCGTCAGGGCGTCAGCACGACCTTCCCCACCACCTCGCGCCGTTCGAGCATGGCAAACCCCGCGCGCCAATCGGCAAGATCGAGCACAGCGTGGACATGGGGGCGGATCGCCCCGCTCTCCGCCAATGCGTCGATCGCGGCGATATTCTCGGCCCCGCGCTCGGGAAAGCGGCGGCCATATTCGCCCGCGCGCACCCCGACGACCGAAAAGCCCTTGATCAGCGGGATATTGACCGAAATCTCGGGAATCCGCCCCGACGCAAAGCCGACGACGAGCAAGCGGCCGCCGAAGGCGATGCAGCGCGCCGATTCGTCGAACACATCGCCGCCGACCGGATCGAAGATGACATCGGCGCCCTTCCCTTCCGTCAACGCCTTCACCGTCTCGCGAAAACCGGGCGCCGCCTCGATCACCGCGTCGGGTGCGTAAAGCGCGGCGATGGCATCGCGCTTCGCGGCGCTGCTTGCCGCAGCAATCACCCGCGCGCCCAGTCCGCGCGCCAGATCGACCGTCGCCAGGCCCACGCCGCCCGCCGCGCCGTGGACCAGCACCCAGTCGCCGGGCGCGACCCGCGCGCAGCGGACGAGCGCGACATAGGCGGTCAGATAGGCGACCGGACACGCCGCCGCCGCCGCCCAGTCAAGCGCGGCGGGCTTGCGCCGCAGCGTCGCCGCCGGAACGATGCAATATTCGGCCATCGCACCGAAACGATTGCCGCCGATCACCGCATCGCCGGGCGCCCAGCCTTCGACGCCCGCGCCCACCGCATCGACCTCACCCGAAAACTCCAGCCCGGGCACAAAGGGCAACTCGGGTTTGAGCTGATAGGCGCCGCGCGTCATCAGCAGGTCGGGAAAATTCACCGCCGCCGCCCGCACCCGCACCCGCACCTCGCCCGGCCCGGGTTCGGGCCGCGGCAGGTCGGCGATCGCGCAACCCGCGTGATCGGGCGCCAATTGGCTCACTTGCAGCGCGCGCATGAAAATCCTTTCCTACAATATTCCAATATGGTTCGTTTTCATATTCCAATGAACCACAGGAGCGAATCATGTCCCTTGCCGACCTGCCCCGCCTTGCCATCGACGCATTGATCGATGCCGTCATCGACCGCGAAGGCGGATATGTAAACCATCCCGCCGATCGCGGCGGCCCGACGCGCTGGGGGATCACCGAGGCCGTGGCGCGCGCGCAGGGCTATACGGGGCCGATGCGCGATCTGCCCCGCGCCGAGGCGGCCACCATCTATCGCCGCATCTATTGGCTGCGCCCCGCCTTCGATCGTGTCGCCGCGCGCGCGCCGCGCATTGCGGCCGAACTGTTCGATACCGGCGTCAACATGGGCACCGCGATCGCCACTGGCTTTCTCCAGCGCGCACTCAACGCGCTCAACCGTACGGCGCGCGATTATCCCGACATTACCGTCGACCGCGCCATCGGCCCGCGCACGCTGTCGGCGCTCGACGGTTTTCTGAAAGCGCGCGGCAAGGGCGGCGAAACCGTGCTGCTGCGCGCGATGGAGGCGCTGCAGGGCGAACGCTACAT